>NZ_PSTO01000006.1:0-148726 GCF_002930975.1 Rathayibacter sp. AY1A3
GCCCCACCCGGCGCTCGCCTCCCCCCTCGAGCGTCGGCAGACCTGGAACCTCCTCTGCATGCACCGTTCGTCACGCGCCTCGACTCCCACCCCCGCAGGAGCCGAGACCGGCAGTCCGTCCGCCCTCCCGACCCGTCGCTCGCTCCGTGAGCAGGAGTCCCGCAGCCGCCGCCCCTCCCGCGGCCCGTCGCGACCCCGCGTCTCCGCCGTCGCCGCGATGACCCTCGTGGCCGGCATCGCGATCACGTCGACGATGCCCGCGTTCGCCGTGGGCGGCACCGCCGACTCCGAGCTGACCCGCGACACGGCCACCGCCGTCGCCGCGGCCCGCCCGCAGAGCTTCGTGGCGGCCGGAGTCGTGCAGCAGAGCGTCACCCGCGACGCCTTCGCCGCCGAGGCCAAGCCCGAGGTCCTCGTCCCCACCGCGTCCCTCGACGCGATCACCGCCACCTCCGGCGAGTCGACCGCGGCCGCCGCCGGAGCGTCCGGAGCGTGGGTCGTCCCGATCTCCGGTCACATCAGCAGCAGCTACGGCCCCCGCCCCGACGCGCCGGTCGCCGGCGTGAACCTGTTCCACAAGGGCACCGATCTCGCCGGCGCCTGCGGCACGCCCGTCCTCGCGGCCTCCAGCGGCACCGTCGAGGAGGCGTCGTACCAGGGCAGCTACGGCAACTGGATCCTGCTCGACAACGGCGGCGGCATCGAGACCGGCTACGCCCACAACAGCGAGCTGATGGTGTCGGTCGGCGAGACCGTCACCGTCGGCCAGGTCATCGCGCTGCGCGGCTCGACCGGCGCCTCCACCGGCTGCCACCTGCACTTCGAGACGCGGGTCGACGGCGAGGCGGTCGACGCCGTGCCGTTCATGGCCGAGCTCGGCGTCCCGATCGGCTGACGTCCTCGACGACTCGAGAACGCAGACGTCGCGGTGGCCGCTCTCGACCACCGCGACTTCTGTGTTCTCGTGAGCGCGCAGGCCGGCGTCAGGGCCCGGGGACGGCTCGCGCCCCGGTCGAGACGGCGGCCGACCAGTGCGCGTCGTCCGGCACCGTCGTCACCCTGATCTCGGCGTCCTGCTCGACGGCGATCTGCATGGTGCCCGTGTTGCCGCCTCCGGTGCCGGTGCGGGTCGTGCTCGGGCTGTAGACGCACGACGATCCGCTCGTCATCAGGCCGACGACCTCGATCGTCACCTCGGCGTCCGCGGTGTCGCAGGCGACCGAGACGGTGATGTGCAGCGGATCGCCGCTGAGGTACACGGTCTGCGGATCGACGGGGCCGACCTGGTCGGTCCAGCGCACGGCGGCGGTCGCGCCCTCGGGCAGCGTCACGGGCCCGAGCGGAGCGTCGGTGGGCGTCGCGGTCGGAGCGGCGGTCGTCGGAGCAGCGGTGCCGGGAACGGCGGGTGTCGCCTCCTCCGCCTGGTCGGCGCCGCTCGTGCAGCCGCTCAGAGCGAGCGCCGCGAGCAGTGCCGAGGCGCCCAGCACGGTCGCGCGCCGTCCGGCCCGGAGCCCCGTCGCCCGGCGCGGAGCGGTCGTTCTCGTGGTGTCCATGGTGGTTCCCCCTGTCCACTGGCGTCCCTCCGGTCTACCCGAGCCCGCGTGGCCGCGGATCGCACTCTGCGGCGGTTGCCAGGGTCGGGAGCCGTGCTGCGGATCGATGGGGAGCTCCTCCTTACCGGCGCGGCGGCCCGTCGATCCGCTCGGGTGCCTCCGAAGTGGCGGAGCGGGATTGTTGTCGGGGGAGTACGCGCGAGTCGGTCGCGTCCAGATGCAGGACGAGCGGGTTAGGCGACCGTCGTTTCGATCGAGGTCTCTTCGGCGCGCTCGACAGTCGATGACCGCGACGCGGCGAGCTGTGCCAGGAAGTGGTTGCGCTCCGCCTGCACGGGATATCTCGCGACGTCACGAACGCAGACCGGGCACCAGTGTCCAGCGGTGAGGACGAGTCGGGCACTGCCGGAGAAGCCGTGCCCGAACGCGCAGTGCCAGCGCAACGGCGTAATGAGGTCCCCCGGCTCTACGATCTGCGACTCCAGCGAGCCTCCACGGAATTCAGCGGCACCCGCCAGCACTCCCCGGTCCCAGGCGCTTACGGGGAGGGTCTCGTCGTAGCCGTGATCGAGGAGTACCGGTACGCGGCTGGGGCGTGCCGGCCAGAAGGTGCTCCAGTCGCCGATCGCCTCGCGGTCCGCTCGTGATCCGAAGTAGGCGGCGATCGCTTCCTCGTCGCCGTCGCGCACGTAGCCCATGGTGCCGCGGTGCTTGAGGGTCAGCGGCTTCATCACCAGGTTCTTGACGATCCACGGCGGAACGCGTCCGGCGGTCCTGAGGCGGGGGTTCGCGGCGACGGCTCGCGCGAGCGCGGCGTCGAGGGTGTCCCGGCGGAAGGGGACGAGCTCGTTCAGGCGGTCGGAGTCGGTGTACCACTGGCCGTGGAAGTTGCGGGTGGCGAACCAGTCGCGGTCGTACCAGGCCCGCGGGTCCGCGACGCCGAGGGCTGCTGCGATGCGGGTCTGCAGCTGCCAGTTCGTCAGCCGCCACTCCTCGCCGCCGCCGATGTTGAAGACCGCGCCCCACAGCTCGTCGGGGACGTCGGCCTCGGAGACTCCCACCATCAGCCGGGCGGCGTCCTCGGCGGTCACCCACTCCATCACTCCTCCGAGGGTCGAGTGGGTCATGATCGGGTCGCGGATCTCGAGCATCCCGGGATGGAGGATCCCGGTCTGCCGCAGCCACGTCCAGCGCGGCAGGCCCGAGTCGACGAGCTCCTTCTCGGCGATGACCTTGCTCTGCCCGTATTCGTCGTACCGCGAGACACGCAGCGGGTCGCCGACCCTCCCCCAGTGCTGTGGAGGGGTACGGTCACCCGTCTCCGCGACGGTGCCGATACCGACCACCGCGATCGCGGACGGATCCGGCTGCGCCTTCACCGCGCGGATGATGTTCCGGATGCTCCCCACGTTCACGCGATGGGCGAGCTCGGGGTGGTCGTCTGCGAAGGGCGAGACGACGGCGCCGATGTGCAGCACGACGTCGGCCCCGTGCACGCATCGCTCGACCGCGGAGTAGTCGGTGAGGTCGCCGAACACGACCTCGAGGTTCTCCATGTCCTCGAAGCGCCGAATCGCTGCGGTGTCCTTCGGCGTCGGGAGGACCAGGGCGATGACCTCGAACTCGTCCTCCCGCTCGCGGAACGCCTCCAGCACGGCGCGCCCCCAGCTGCCGGCCGCGCCGGTCAGGAAGACGCGACGCCGTCCGATCATGCGGCCGCCTCCTCCGCGCTCAGGGCCATGAGCCGCTCGAGGGTCTCCATCGGGATGGCGCCGCCGATGAACGCGAGGAACTGCTGCATCGGCATCGACTCGACCATGCGCAGCGCATCCGCGTTCTCCTCCGCATGAGCGGACTGCTCGGCGCTCATGCCGGCGGCGAGGCCCTGCTGGACGGCGGGCCCGACGGTCGGGTGGGCGAACCAGTCGCCGACGGTGGAGTCCAGCGTCAGCACTCGCCGGATGACGTCGCCCGTGAGCGTGATCGACTCCTCGGCGACGATGTCGGAGGAGTTCTCCCCGATCTGGATCGCGTGCTCGCCGCCGGGGACGACCCACGTCGAGAGCTCGATGTCCCAGTACGCGAAGGCACGTCGGTCGAGATCGAGCTCGACGGTGCGCGACTCGCCGGGCTCGAGCGCGACCTTCGAGAACGCACGCAGCTCGCGCACGGGCCGGCGCACCGGTCCGGTCTGTGTGGCGACGTACACCTGGACGACGTGCTTGCCGGCGACCGTCCCGGTGTTCTCGACCGTGACCGACACTCGGACGGAGTCGTCGCTGGTCGGGACCGCACTCAGCTGCGTCGTGCGGAAGCCGGTGTAGCTGAGGCCGTGCCCGAACGGGTAGCGCACGGCGACCTCTGCGGTCTCGAAGTGGCGGTAGCCGACCATGACGCCTTCGCCGTAGCGGACGTGTCCCTGCTCGCCGGGGAAGTTGTTCCAGCTCGAGGTGTCCTGCAGTCGCAGCGGGATGGTCTCGGCGAGGTGACCGGAGGGGTTCACGACTCCGAAGAGCACGTCGGCGATCGCCGAGCCGCCGGCCTGGCCCAGCAGCCAGCCCTCGAGGATCGCGTCGACGTCGTCGTGCCAGCCCTCGAGTGAGACCACGCCTCCGTTCGAGAGCACCACGACGGTGCGCGCCGAGGTCGCCGCGACTGCCCGGATGACGTCGATCTGCGCCTGGGGCAGGTCGAGGTGGCTGCGGTCGAAGCCCTCCGACTCCTCGCTGTCGCCGAGGCCGGCGAAGACGATCGCGACGTCGGCGCGGGAGGCGGTCTCGACCGCTTCGGCGCGGCGCGCGTCCGCTTCCGCGTCGTCGCCGAGCAGGAAGCCGGTGGCGTGCTCGATGGCGAGCCCACGCTCGACCGCGAGATCCCGGATCGCCTCGAGAGGCACGTCGACGCGAGTGGGGTTGAGGTGGGAGCTCCCACCGCCCTGGAACCGCGGCTCCACGGCGAAGGCGCCGATGACCGCGATCCGACCTGTCGCAGCGATCGGCAGCACGCCGTCGTCGTTCTTGAGCAGCACGACCGAGTCGCCGGCGAGCGTCCGTGCGAGGGCGTGGTGGGCGTCGACGTCGAACTCGCCCGTCGCCTCGCGGACCAGGTCGGTCAGCGCGAGGACGCGGCGGACAGCGGTGTCGACGGCGTCCTCGGAGAGCCGACCGGAGCGGACGGCGTCGACGATCTGCTGGTCGGTGGCACCGCCACTGCCCGGCATCTCGAGGTCCATGCCCGCGGCGACGCCGGCGACGCGGTCGCTCACTGCACCCCAGTCGGACACGACGGCGCCCTGGTAGCCCCAGTCCTCGCGCAGCACCTCGGTGAGCAGCCACGGGTTGTGGGAGGCGTAGACGCCGTTGACCTTGTTGTACGAGGCCATCACGGTGGCGGGCGCCGATTCCTTGACCACGCGCTCGAAGGCGGGGAGGTAGATCTCGCGGAGGGTGCGCTCGTCGACGTCGGCGCTGATGCGCATCCGCTCGTGCTCCTGGTTGTTCGCGGCGAAGTGCTTCACAGAGGCGCCGGGGCCGACTTCCTGCATCGCGGTGACGTGGGCCGCGCCGAGGACTCCCGAGAGGAGCGGGTCCTCGGAGTAGTACTCGAAGTTCCGGCCGCACAGCGGTGAGCGCTTGATGTTCACGCCCGGGCCGAGGACGACCGAGACGCCGAGCGCGAGGGCCTCGCGGCCGACCGCGGCGCCGAGCTGCGCGGCGACCTCCGGGTCCCAGCTCGAGCCGACGGCGACGGCGGGCGGGAAGCAGGTCGAGGGCAGGGCGTCGTTGATGCCGAGGTGGTCGGCGGCGCCGTCCTGCTTGCGGACACCGTGCGGTCCGTCGGTGAGCGTGATCGCGGGGATGCCCGCCTCCTCGATCGCCTTCGTCGTCCAGAAGTCGTGGCCGGAGAGGAGGGACGCCTTCTGCTCGAGGGTGAGGGTGCTGATGTCGTGCGTCATGCGGAGACTCCGGTCGAGGTGAGAGAGGTGGTCAGGTCGGCGCGGAACTCGTCTGAGACGCCGGGGAGGTAGTCGAGAAGAGTGCGGACAGGCATGCCCGCCGCCTCCGGAGCGCGCCCGTCGAGCGGGACACCCGGGAAGTAGCGGGTGAAGACCTCGCTGAACCGCCGCCAGGCGGCGGCGTCGCCGGCGATCTGGCCGAGGGTCGAGTCGAGATCGAACGAGCCGGGGCCCGCCGCCGCGTCGGCGTCATAGCTCCAGTGGTGCTCCCCTGCCGGGACGTCGATGCTCTGGTGGTCGGCGCTCAGCGGGAGCAGCACTTCGGCAGTGGTGCCGTCGGGGACGGTCACGTCGAAGGTGACGGTTCCGCCCTCGACGCGCCAGGCGACGCGGACCTCTCCCTGCGCGGTCGTGTGCCGCAGGGTGGCCGAGGTGAGTCCTCCCCCGGGCAGCGGGGCGATGCGCATCCGGCGGTACCCGGGCTCGACGGCGGTCACGCCGCCGATGGTGCGGTGCATCCAGTCGACGACGGCGCCGAGCGCGTAGTGGTTGAGCGAGGTCATGCCCGAGGGGTTGATCGTGCCGTCGGGGCGGACGGAGTCCCAGCGCTCCCAGATCGTGGTCGCGCCCATCGTCACCGGGTAGAGGAAGGAGGGGCAGCCGGTCTCGAGCAGCAGCAGATACGCCTCGTCGAGATGGCCGGTGGCGGAGAGTGCGTCCGTGACGAGAGGCGTCCCGGCGAACCCGGTCGAGATCCGGTAGCCGGCGCGGGCGACGATGTCGGCGAGCCGATCGCCGGCGTGCGCCTTCTGGGCGTCGTCGAGGAGGTCGAAGGTGATCGCGAGGGCGTACGCGGTCGCGGTCTCGTTCACCACGCGCCCGGTCTTCGACACGAACTCGTCGAGGAAGGCCGCGTGCACCCGCTGCGCGAGAGCGCGGAACTCCTCGGCATCGGCGGTGCGGCCGAGCACGGACGCGGTGTCCGTCATCTCGCGGGTCGTGCGGCAGAGGTAGGCGGCCGCGACGAGGTAGCGGTCGGTCTTGCCACCGGCGGGATTGTCGTTCGGCGCGTCCGGGTCGAGCCAGTCCCCGTACTGGAAGCCCCTGCTCCACAGCCCGTTCTCGTCGAGGAGACCGGCGACCTGCCGGATGAACGCCGTCATCGAGTCGTAGGCGTCGACCAGGATCTGCTCGTCGCCGTACTCGCGGTACAGCGCCCAGGGCAGGCTCACCGCGACATCGCTCCAGAGCGCCGTCGGCGAGGACGGCGTGGAGAGGACGTCCGGGACGACCCACGGCACGAAGCCCTTCTCCTCCTGCTCGACGGCGAGGTCGCGCAGCCACGAGCCGAGCACTCCTCGCACGTCGTAGAGGAACGCGGCCGTCGGCGCGAAGGCGTTGATGTCGCCGGTCCAGCCCAGGCGCTCGTCCCGCTGCGGGCAGTCGGTGGGGACACCGACGAAGTTGTCGCGCATCGACCAGACGGCGTTGGAGTGCAGCTGGTTCAGCAGCGGCTCCGACGTCTCGAGCCAGCCCGTGCGGGTCATGTCGGAGTGGATCACGACGGCGCGGAGGGCGGACGGGTCGAGCTCAGCGGGCCAGCCGTCGACCTCGACGTAGCGGAAGCCGTGGAAGGTGAACCGCGGCTCCCACGTCTCGGTGCCCGCACCGCGCAAGGTGTACCGGTCGGTCGCGGCGGCGGTGCGGATCGTCTCGAAGTCGGCCTCGCCGCCGATCAGCACCTCGGAGTGGCGGAGGGTGATCGTCGTGCCCTCGGGTCCGCTGACGGACAGGCGGACCCAGCCGGAGATGTTCTGGCCGAAGTCGACGACGGTGCGGCCGGCGGGGGTGGTCAGGACCTCGACCGGGGCCAGTTCCTCGATCCGGCGGATCGGAGGTGCGATCGGCTCGACGAGCGCGTCGAGGGGCCAGTCGACGCGCTCGACGGCGCCCCACGCGGAGTCGTCGAAGCCGGCGCTGTCCCAGCCGATCGGTTCGAGACGGGCGTCGTACTCCTCACCGTCGTAGATGCTGTTCGCCCGCACGCCGCCGGTCGCCGCGCGGAAGTCCGTCCCGCTGCCGATGATCTCGGTGCGGCCGTCGGAGTACTCGAGCTCGAGCTGCAGCCAGGCGGCCGGCCTGTCCGAGTAATGGCGCCGCTTCTCCTCCCAGCCCAGCCGGCCCACCGCCCAGCCCTCACCGAGGACGGCGCCGACGGCGTTCCCGCCGATCACGACGAGGGAGGTGACGTCGTGACTGCTGACCACGAGGCGGTGCCGGTACGAGGTCCACCCCGGTGCGAGGACCTCGTCGCCGACGATGCCGCCGTTCAGATGCGGCTCGATCAGCCCGACCGCGGTGCTGCGCAGCGTCGCTCGAACGGGCAGCTCGGCGACGTCGAACTCAAGTCGCAGATACGACGCGGGTTCTTCGGCGCCTCCGGTCGTCGAGAGGGGTGCGATGAAGACGGCGGACGAGGGAACGATCATCAGAGGAGGACTCCATTGTCAGCAGAAGACGGTGCTAGCGCGGGCTAGTCGTCGAGAGGCTACTTCGGTTCGCTAGCACGCGCAACCGGAGCCGCTCCCCGACAGCTGCCGACGCCGGAGCAGCTCGGATGGACACGCCGTTAGGCTGCTCATCGACTGGGGACGGAACGGCATGACGAACACGACGGCGACGGAGAAGCGGGTGACCGCTGCCGACATCGCGCGCGCTGTCGGCGTCTCGCGGGCGACCGTCGGCTTCGTCCTGAACGAGACCCCCGGCCAGACGATCTCCGAGGCGACCAAGACCCGGGTCCTCGATGCCGCCCGTCGCCTGGGCTACCGCCCGCACCTCGCCGCGCAAGCACTCGCTCGCGGCCGGAGCCGCATCATCCTCCTGGTGCTGCCCGACTGGCCGATGGAGTACAGCATGCGCCGGCACGTCGACGAGGCGTCGATCGCGCTCGACGAGGCCGGCTACTCCCTGGTCACGATGACACCGCATGCCGGAGGCAAGGCACGGCCGCTCTGGGAGACGCTGCAGCCGGACGTCGTCATGGGGATGTTCCCGTTCACGTCCGAGCGGTTCGAGGAGATCCGCGCAGCCGGGGTGCCCGTCGTGATCCCCGCACCGGAGGACCGCACCGAGCGAGGCGAGCTCTCCTTCACGGGAGGGCCTCGGCTGCAGGTCGAGCACCTTCTGGCGAGAGGGCATCGCCGGATCGTCTTCGCGGCCTCTCCCGACCCGCGCCTCGGCGAGCTCGTCGCGTCCCGATTCGCGGTCGCGGCGGCGGCGGCGCGTGCGAGCGGGATCCTCGGCCTCGAGCGGGTCGACATCGACGGTGATCACATGAAGGAGCTGGTCGCCCAGTGGCACCGCGCCGGGATCACCGGCGTCGTGGCCTACAACGACGACATCGCCGCGCTGGTGGTCGGTGCCGCCGTTCGACTCGGGCTCGCCGTCCCGGCAGACCTCGCCGTCGTCGGTCACGACGACTCACCGCTGGCACGCGTGTTCCTGCCTGCGCTCACCTCCGTGCACGTCGATGACGCCGGCCTGGGACGCTACTTCGCACAGCTCGCCCTCGCCGCCGCGAAGGGCGAGACCGCACCCGCGACGGTCCCCGACCAGCAGGTGTCCCTGATCGAGCGCGAATCCTCCTGACCGGCCGCACCCCGATGGCCGCCGCCTCGCGTCGTTGAGCGAGTTGGAGCGGTCCTGATCGACGCCTGAGAGCTCGCGGATGTCGGCGACCGAGGTTTCCGCGGGAGATCAGTTGCGCGCGCTAGTCCGCCGCGATACTGTCCTCCGGTAGCGCGCGCTAGCGCTGTCGAATCGACGATGGAGTCTCATGACCAACAGCTTCGAGGGACCCGAGTCCCAGACGCCCCCCGTGCCGTACCCGATCCCGCAGGCGGCGGTCGCGGACGACTTGTCCCTGAAGACAGCGCCGCTGCTCTCTCAGAAGCCCGTCGGCACGAAGTACATCTGGTTCGTCGTACTCGCTCAGTTCGGCATCTTCGTCGCCTTCATCACGCCGATCGCCATCTCGCTCGCGATCAAGGTGTCCCAGATCGCGCCGGGGCAGGAGGAGGTGCTCGGCTACATCACGGGTCTCGGAGCGCTGGCCGCGGTGATCACCACGCCTCTCTTCGGCATGCTGAGCGACCGGACCCGCTCCCGCTTCGGACGCCGACGGCCCTTCATCCTCGGCGGTGTCGTGGTCGGAACGATCGCTCTGTTCATCATGGCGACGGCGACGTCCATCCCGGTCCTGGCGCTGGGCTGGATCCTGTCCCAGATCGGGTGGGGTGCAGGCGCCCTCTCCGGTGTCACGACGAGCACCGCCGACAGGCTCTCCCCGGCACAGCGGGGCAAAGTCGCCGGCCTGGGTGGATTCGCGACCCAGGTCGCGCCGGCACTGGGCGTGGGCATCGCGGGAGCTCTCGCGTACGACAACCTCCTCCTGTTCCTGGTCCCCGGCGCCATCGGCATCGTCCTGACGCTCGCGTTCGTCGGCTTCATCAAGGAGGCCGACAGCCGGGAGATGCCCCTCAACGGACGCCTCAGCCTCCCCGTGATCCTGACCAAGTTCGTCTTCAACCCCCGCAAGCACAAGGACTACGCCTGGAACTGGCTCGGACGCTTCCTCTTCTACTTCGGTCTCGCCCTGAGCACGACCTACACGGCGTACTTCTTCGCCCAGCGACTCGGCGTGACCTTGCAGGAGGTCGCCGGCGTGCTCGTGCCCCTGTCCCTCATCGGCCTCGTGGCGACGACCCTCGGCGCGATCGGCGGCGGATTCCTCTCCGACAAGCTCAAGCGCCGACGAGTCTTCGTCCTCGTCTCGGCTCTGATCTACGCGGGAGGCGCGATCGTGACCGGACTCGCCCCCGGCATCGAGATGCTCTACATCGGAGGCGCTCTCACCGCGCTCGGCATCGGCACCTTCTCCGCCGTCGACCAGGCGCTCCTGCTGGACGTGCTCCCCGAGCGCGAGACGGACGCCGGCCGGTACATGGGCATCATCGGATTCGCTGCGACCATCCCCCAGTCCGTCGCCCCCCTCATCGCCCCGATCTTCGTCGGGATCGGAGTCGCCGCCAACGGCGACAAGAACTACTCGATCCTGTTCTTCCTCGCCGCCGCAGTGGTCATCGCGGGTGGCCTCGTCATCCTTCGGATCCGCTCGGTGCGCTGACCGAGCCGACCGTTGGGCCGAAGATCCACGGTCGACATCGCTCCCGCTCTCGTCGACGGTGAAGCCGTGGCGACTGGTGCGCGTCGCGCCCCTCGACCCCGACGCGGCGGCGTCCGCTGGGCCGTTCTGCTGCGCGCCGTCCAGCGACGACCTCACGGTGCGCTTCACCGCCTGACGGAACGGGCCCGCCGACACGAGCCTCCATCCCGAGGACCGACTCGTCGATGAGCGGTGCGGTGAGCTCGACGGGCTGAAGCACCGTGGACTTGCCTGTCGTCGCGCGGGGGGGCTCGCGGAACAGCCCCGGGGTGCGGTGAGTGTCGTCGCCCCCCGGGGCTCGACCGGCCCGTCAGTGCGCAGTCACCCGAGCGACCCACGTCGCGCTGACCTTCGCGCTGTCCGCCGGCGGCATGCTCGCCCGGTCGACCTCGACGATGACCCATCCGCCGAAGTCCTCGGGCAGCGCAGCCAGCACTCCGTCGAGATCGATGCCGCCGAGGCCCGGCTCGAGGAAGATCCCGCTGTCGGTGGCCCGGTCGTAGGCGGTGGGCGCCGCCCGGCTGGCCTCCGCGATGCCGAGGTCGAGGTCCTTGATGTGCAGGTCGACGAGCCGGTCGGAGTAGCGCTGCAGGATCGCGATCGGGTCGATTCCCGCCCAGACGAGATGGCCGATGTCGAACGAGGCACCGAGCAGGTCGGCATCGATGGCCCCGAGCACGCGGTCGATCTCGTGCTCCGTCTCGACCCAGGTGCCGACGTGGTTGTGCAGGCCGGCACGGACGCCCTCAGCACGCAGCACCTCGGCCGCATCGCCGAGGAGCTCGATCACCCGCTCGAGTCGCCCCTCGTCGAACACGGCACCGACCGCCACGGCCTCGCGGGTGCGGACCACTCCCGGCTCGAAGCTCACCTCCGGAGCGAGGAACACCGTGTCGAGGCCGACGTAGTTGGACTCCTCCGCCTTGCGGCGCACACCGTCGAACCAGTGGATCCACTCGGCCGAGCCGCGCTGGAGGCTGCGGCCGTGGTCCTCGGGGAGGGCGATCGAGGCGTAGCCGGGGGCGAGCGCGAGGCCGGAGTCCTCGATCATCCGGGCGTAGTCCTGCAGAGTCTGCGTCGCGAGGACTTCCAGCATCGTGGCACCGAAGCCGGACTCGCGGATCTCGCGGAGCACGTCCGGGTAGTCGGCCCGGAAGTCCGGATCGGCGAAGCGCCAGAGCGACTCGCTCGTCGGGTCGGCGGGGTCGGCCTTCACGTTGATCCACTGGATGGCGTTGAGGGCGAACTGGGAGCGGCGGAGCATGGCGGGCCTTTCGGGTCGGAGCCGGGGAAGGGGACGGATCGGAGGTTCAGTCCGCGGCGCGTGCGTTGTAGACGAGCACCTCGCCCGCGTCCACGTGCGCGCGGTACGCGCGGAAGACCTCGAGCGCCTCGTCGCGGAGGACGCCGTCGACGACCTCGATGCCGCGCGCCTCGAACTGCGCGGCCCAGTCCTCGCGCATCGGGCCCTCGTCGAAGGTGGAGATCTCCTCGAGCTCCGGACCCGACCCCGCGACCACCAGGCGCCGCACGCCCGACCACAGCGTCGCTCCGTAGCACTGCACGCACGGCCGCCAGTTCACGACCAGCTCGTGCGCGGGCAGGCCCTCGCCGCCGAGGTCCCACGAGCCGAGAGCGGTCTGCGCGAGACCGAGCGCGGTGACCTCCGCGTGCCCGGAGGAGACCCCGCTGCCCAGGACCACGTTCACGCCCACAGAGACCACGCGGCCGGAGTCGCGCTCCACGACGATCGCGGCGAACGGGCCGCCGTTGCCCTCGCGGAAGTTGCGGTCGGCGAGGGCGTGCACGAGGGCCATGCGGTCCTCGCGCTCGGGCAGGAACTCCGGGACGTCGCGCACGGCGTCCTCGATCCAGGCGGGCAGGGCGATCTCGTAGCGGGTGGCGAGGCGGTCGATGTTCACGGGGTCCTCCTGGGGAGCAGCGGATGGAAGGGTGTCAGACTCGCGCGGCCGCGAGTTCGGCGAGAACGGCGCGGGTCGCACGGACGGCGGTGATCGTGCCGGTCAGCGTCGCGTTGCAGACGATCGGCGTCGGGATAACGCCGTTGCCGGCGAGATAGAGGCCCTCGACGCCCCACACGCGGCCGGTCGGGTCGCAGACGCTCGCCCCGTCGTCGGAGTCTCCGGACCGGACGGTCCCGGTCAGGTGCAGGGAGGATCCCGGCGCGAGGACGGCGCACTCGGTCGACGGGTCGAAGGCGCCGAAGCGCTCGGCGATCTCGCGGACACGCTCCTGGGCCGCAGCGATGAGCTCGCGGTCGCGGTCGCTGTACTCGAAGTCGACCCGGAGCCGGGGCAGGCCGGTGACGTCGGCCTCCTCCTCGGAGAACACGAGCCGGTTCTCCGGCCGCGACTCGACGGGGGTGTAGAAGGAGAGTCCGACGGAGTAGGCGAACGGCTCGCGCTGCTCATCGATGAAGACGCTGTTCATGATCTGCCCGTGGAAGGGCTGAGCCTCGCCGTTCTGAGGCAGCCAGAGCGAGTCGGTCGCGAACTCGCCCTCGCGCAGGCGCGGCAGCGACTCCCGCGCGACCCCGAAGCGCTCCAGGTCCATCACCACGCGCGCGGTGACGAAGGCGTGCTCGTTCAGGTATCGGCCGAGCGCCACCGGCCGGATGCCCGAGGCGAAGAGCAGCTGCGGTGTCCGGACCGCGTCGGCGCAGACCACGGTCGTCCGCGCATCGATGTCGTACTCGCGACCCGTGGCGATCTCGCGCACCCGGACCCCGACGGCGCGGTCGCCGTCCCTCCGGATCGCGGTGGCGAGGGTCCCCGGGCGGAGCTCGAAGGCGTCATCGCCGCCCTGCGCGATCGGCGGGAAGATGCGGCTCGGTCCGGTGCGCACGAGCGGTCCTGTCGAGCCGGTGCCGACGGCCATCGGCATCGGCTGAGGGCCGCGCCCCTGCGCACTCACGGGGCCGAAGGCCTCCTCGAGCACCTCGAGCACGAGGCGCCCGGGCTCCGTCGGGCCGAGAGGCGACTCCTGGACGTCGAGCAGCGTGCGCGCCCGGTCCAGGTCCTGCTCCCACTGCTCCGCGTCGCCGCCGCCGAAGGCCTCGTCGCCCGCAGGCCAAGGGGTCGCCGCTGTCCAGTGCACCCCCATTCCGCCGACGTTCCACGCGACCGCGCTCGCGGGCATGGCCCGCGCGTCCTCACCCATAGCCGAGAGGTTGTACATGCCGGGAGCAACCGAGCGCAGGTCGTCCGTGATGTCGGGGGTGACGTCGGCCCCCGTGTACATGCCCTGGACGCCCGTGGCCACCCGCTGGTTGTAGCGGCTCCAGATCTCGGGCTCCTCGCTGTCGTGCAGATGGAGGCCGGCGACCGAGCCGACGGCGGGGCCGCCGTCGATCATCAGGATCCGGAGTGCGGGGTCGGCGTCGCGGAGTCCGCGGGCGAGCGCGGCCCCCATGATCCCGCTCCCGATGAGCAGGACGTCGACGGGCGTGGTGGTCTCAGGCATGGTGCTCCTGTCGAGCCGCGCGGAACGCGCGTGGTGAGAAGAAGGGAGGGGGCGTCAGACCGCGCGCTCGGCGGCGACGGTGAGGGTGGGGCCGTAGAAGGCGCCGTCCATGCGGTCGAGGGCGAACTTCACCGCGCCCAGTAGGGGTGCGTCGGCGCCGAGCGCTGTGGAGCGGATGGGGACGTCTAGCATGCGCAGCCGCGTCAGTGCATCCGCGAGTCGTGGGAGCAGCACGTCGGCAGCGTCCTCGAGCCCGCCGCCGAGGACGAAGAGGTCGGGTGACACCGTCCACGCCAGAGCCGAGAGCAGGCCGGCGAGGTGCTCGACGAAGGCGTCGAGCTCGCGCAGCGCATCCGGGTCGCCCGCGCGCGCGGCCTGGACGGCCAGGAGGGCGCTTGCACGATGCTCGCGGCGCGGGGAGCTCAACCGGCCGAACGGGGTGTTCTCCATCCGGCTCGCACCGAGCGCACCGGCCTCGACGACCTCGCCCGCCGCGCCGCGGAAGCCGCGGTGCACGGCCCCGTCGATGACGAGGCCGATACCGGTTCGGTCGCCGAAGATGCACCAGGCGGAGGTCCTGGAGTGCGCGGCCACGCCGCGCCACCGCTCGGCGAGAGCGGCCAGGTTGGCGTCGTTGTCGGCGAAGACCGGCACTCCGAGCCGAGCGGAGACGACCTCCGCGACCGCGAAGCCGCTCCACCGCGGGGAGTTGACGAGCCGCGTGACGACGCCGTCCTCGTCGATCGCGCCACCGGCCGCGATGGCACCGGCGCGGATCAGATCGCTCGACCGGCCGGAGTCGGCGACCGCCGCCTCGATCGCGAGGACCGCGTCCTCGACCGTGGTCTCGGGCGCGTGGTAGTCCCGCAGGGGGCGCAGGTCGCGGCCGAGGATCCGCCCGCGGATGTCGCAGACGACCGCCGACGCGTAGTCGGTGTCGATGCGGACGGCCGCGACGAGGGAGCGGTCGGCGCGGAAGCGGAACGTGCGCGGCGGACGCCCGACCTCGGATCGGCCCGGATCGGGCGCGGTCTCCTCGACCCAGCCCTCCGCGCAGAGGCGCACGAGGATCAGCTCGACCGTGCGACGGGAGAGCTGCACCTCCTCGACGAGGACCGCCGTGGTCACCGGCTCGTCGTGCTCAGCGAGGGTGCGCAGCACGACGCCCGAGTTGAGCCGGCGGAGGGTGCTCGGAGCCACTCCCGCGCTCATGCGCCCCTCCCCCACGTCCGCGGTGCCGGGTTCCGGCACGCCCGGTCTTTCGTTGAGCAGATACTGCGTGACACGGGCACCACCCCCGATCGATCCGCTCATTTGAGGCCCGTCGCGACGATACCCTGCACGAAGTAGCGTTGCAGGAGCAGGAAGAGCACCAGCACCGGCAGCATCACGACCACCGCGCCGGCCAGCACGAGCCCGTAGTCGGTGACGTTCTGCGCCGCCTGCCGCGTGGCCGCCAGGCCCACCGGGAGCGTGTAGGTCGAGGCGTCCTGCGCGACCAGCAGCGGCCAGATGAAGTTGTTCCACGCGGCGAGGAACGACATGATCGTCACCGTCGCGAGGGCGGGCCCCGCGAGCGGCAGGAACACCTGGGCGAAGATCCGCAGCTCACTCGCTCCGTCGATGCGCGCGGCCTCGAGGAGCTCCTCCGGGATGCTCTCCGCGAACTGGCGGACGATGAAGATCGAGATCGGCAGCACGAGCGAGGGCAGCGCGATGCCGGCGAGAGTGTTCACGAGCCCGAGGCGCACCGTGACGACGAACTGCGGCACGAAGACCGCCGAGAACGGCATCATCAGCGAGATCAGCACCGCGGCCATCGCGAACCGCTTGCCCGCGAAGTCGAGCTTCGCGAGCGCGTAGCCCGCGGCAGCCGCGGCGACCACGTTCCCGGCCACGACGACTCCGGCGACGATCAGGCTGTTGGCGAGGTAGCCGGTGAAGCCCGCCTGCGAGAAGAGCCGGGCGAAGTTGTCGAGCGTCACCGCCGACGGGAGCCACGCACCGGGGTCGGCGCTGATGTCGGCCGTGGTGCGCAGCGACCCGGAGATCACCCAGACGAAGGGCAGCAGGGTGATCGCCGCGAGCAGCGCGAGCAGCGGGTAGAGCACGAGGTGGCGCCGGCGCTCGGCGGAGGCCCGCGTGGCGGTCTCCCGGACGGGCGGACGCGGCGGGGCGGGAGCCGTCGCGGTGGGCCGAGGGGCGGTGGTGACGGTCATGAGCGGGACCTCAGCAGACGGAACTGCAGCGCGCTGACGAGCGCGACGATGAGCAGGAGGAGGAAGGAGGCGGCCGAGGAGAGGCCGATGTTGCCGAAGCCGAACTGGCGGTATGTGTACAGCGCCATCGACTCGGTCGAGCCGACCGGACCGCCGCCTGTGAGCAGGTACGGCTCGTCGAAGACCTGGAGGAAGAAGACCGACAGCAGCACCGAGATCAGCAGCGTGGTGGGCATCAGCAGCGGCCCGGTGATCGAGACCAGGCGACGCCACGGACCCGCCCCGTCGAGCGAGGCGGCCTCGTGCACGTCCTCCGGCACCGACTGCAGTCCGGCGAGGAACAGGAGCATCGCGGTGCCGAAGTTGCGCCAGATGCCGAGGAGGATCACCACGGGCATGGCGAGCTGCTCGTCGCCGAGCCAGTTCGGTCCGGCGAAGCCGATCGCGCCGAGCACCTCGTTGACGGTTCCGTTCTGGTTGAACGCGTACTGCCAGATCAATGCCACGGAGACGATGTTGGTGACGACGGGGGCGTAGAAGAGGGCGCGGAAGACACCGCGGAGGCGCCGGATGCCGGAGTCGAGGGCGAGGGCGAGCACGAAGCCCACGAGCATCGTGACGGGCACGCCGATGACGACGAAGTAGAGGGTGTTGAGCATCGCGCGGAGGAACGTGGCGTCGCTCAGGAGGGTCGCGTAGTTCGCGAGGCCGGTGAAGTCGACGCCGAACGGCTGCTGCAGATCAGCGCCGCGGATGTCGGTGACGCTCATGCCGACCGAGGCGAGCACGGGGATCGCCGTGAACACCACGAAGATCACGGCGAAGGGGGCGAGGAAGAGCCAGGCGATGCCGGAGTGGCGCCCGTGTCGGGAGCGGCGCTCGCGCACCGCTCCCGCTGCGGACCGGCCGGCGAGGGCGGTCAGAGCCACGGTGTCACTCCGTGCCGATCGAGTCGGCCTGCTTCTGCACGGCGGCGAGGGCGTCGGCGGCCGACTCCTTGCCCCGGGCGACCTTCTCCATCTCCTGGCCGAGCAGGGTCGACACCTGCGTCCACGTGCTCACGGCGGGCAGCGGCTCGACGTTCTGGAGCTGCTCGAAGAACGCGTCGAGGAGGGGCTGGTCGGCGATCGCCGGGTCCTTCCAGGCGTCGATGACGGCGGGCATGCTGCCGGCCGTCTCGTACTGCGCGAGCTGGGTGTCCTCCTGGGCCGTCGCACGGACGACCTTCCAAGCGGATTCGGCGTTGTCGGACGCCGCGGTGACTCCCCAGCTGCCGCCGGCGAGCTGGCCGGAGTCGTTGTCAGGGCCGGCGGGGAGGACGGCGGTCGCGATGTGCGAGTCCGTCCAGCCCTCCTCCTCGGCGGTCGTATCGAGAGTCGCGACGACCCAGGGTCCGCTGATCAGCGATCCGGTCCGGCCGGACACGAGGTACGGCTGGGCGTCGAGGAACTGCGGGGTGTCGGGTGAGGAGACGCCGTCGGCGAAGACGGAGGCGCTGTACTCGGCCGCCGCGAGCATCTCGGGGGTGTTCAGGGTCCACTCCGAGCCGTCCTCGCTCAGCAGGTCGGCACCCGCCTGGTGCGCGTAGGTCGCGAGGGCCTGACCGTTGTAGGTGTCCCAGCCGACCTCGGCGCCGTAGCCGCTCTCGGCCCCGCCCGCTTCGAGTCCCTCGAAGAACGGGATCGTCTCGTCCCACGTCGTCGGGGCACTCACCCCGCCCGCGTCCGCGAAGTCGGAGCGGTAGATGAGGACCCGCGTGTAGGCGTACCAGGGCACGGAGTAGGTCGCGCCATCGTGCTCGCCTGCCTCCCACGAGCCCTCGAAGAAGCTGTCCGAGTCGACCAGGCCGTCGGGCACCGGCGCGAAGGCGTCCGACGCCAGGAACTGCGCCTGCGCCTCCGTGTAGAGGAACGCGATGTCGGGGGCGGTGCCCGCGGCGACGGCGGTCTGCAGCTTGGTGTTGTACTCGTCGGAGGGGATCAGGGTGATCTCGAGGTCGAGGTCCGGATTCTCGGCCTGGTAGTCGGCGAGGACAGCGTCGAGCTGCGTGGCGTCCCCGTCGGGGGCCCAGAGGGTGACGGTGCCGGAGGCCGCGGAGTCGTCGACCGTCGTGACAGCGGCAGCGGTGCCGACGTCGGCCGAGCGGCCGCAACCGGTGAGGACGAGGGCCGTCACTGCGACGGCACCGCCGACGAGAGCGAGGCGGGAAGTGCGATTCATGAAAGCTCCTGGGGTCCGGGCGCATTTCGCTACTTTGTAGCAAAACTGCGTGAGGCGAGGGGTTGCGGACGGAGGCGTCGCGAGCTCCAGGTGAACCGGGTTATGCGACGTTGTAGCAGAAGTGCGACGTCCGAAAACCGGCCGCAGCCGGGTTGTGAACGAACCTAGGCCTCGGGTGTTTCAAGCGCATTACCTGCTCAGCACGCTCTCATTACAGTCCGGCCCGAGACTCGCGCCCGGCGGTCTCGACGGCTCCGGCCGACCCGGAGGCGCTGGACGCTCATCGGGCCGTCGGACGGGCGTCGAGACCGCCACGCAGCGTGACTCCGAAGAGGAGAATTCAGCCGAGCAGAGTGCGAGGTGACAGTCGCTCGGACTACTCGAACCACTTGTCGTCGCCCGTTCCGGACTCCGCTCACTCCCGCACTCTCAGTCCGCTCGGTCCGCTCGGTCGCACTCGATCCCGACGACGCCAGGGTTGCTCATCCAGCTCGAACATCCCCTCGGGCGGCTCGAGATACGGAAGCGGTTCTTCCTGGCAGATTCTCGTCCGTCGCACCCGTGAACGGTCCTTCTGACAGCAGGGCACTCATGTGCGGTTCGGCGCGGTTGATCCACCAGGCGCTCGTTCCGAGACCTGCGTCGAGCCTCGATGCCTCCCAGCTGCGCCAGAGCGGCCGCTTCGGCGCGGGTCTGCATCAGCTCGACCCGCTCGGGCGTCAGCGCTCATTCCACAGCCTCCTTCGTCATCCCCGCGATGATCCCGGTGACGACGTCCGCGACCTCTCTCGCGGCGATCGCGTCGACGTCGAACGCGCCGAGCATCGACGCGGCCGCGGTATCCCCGTCCGAGTCGCCGCCGTCCGGGAGGCCCGCCGCCTCCTGAACATCTCGGCCCGCGAGCGGATCGTCGTCAGTCACGCTGCGCCTTCATCCGCCTGGCGTCCTCGTTCTCCGTCAGAGCCCGCAGGGAGGCGGCGAGGTCGATCGCCGACCGCGTCGGCGAGTTGCTTCGGGCCGGCTCCCTGACCGCGTACTCAGACTCAACCGACACCTGTGGAGTATCGTGGAGCCAATTGCATGCAGACGCATGGATACGGACTCGCCGACCGCACGGCCTCCGAGCCCATCCCTCTTCGAGCAGGAGTCGTCATGACCACCACCAGCACCCGCTTCACCGACCGCGTCGTCCTCATCACCGGAGGTGGATCCGGCCTGGGCCGCGCTGCCGCCGTCCGCCTCGCCCAGGAGGGCGCGAAGCTCGCCCTCGTCGACATCTCGGAGCAGGGCCTCGCCGCCACGGTCGACGTCCTGCCGGAGGGCACCGAGTCGATCACCGTCCTCGCCGACGTGTCGAAGGAGGCGGACGTCCACGCCTACGTCGCGCGCACCCTCGAGGCGTTCGGCCGCATCGACGGCTTCTTCAACAACGCCGGCATCGAGGGCCGCCAGAACCTCACCGAGGACTTCACGGCCGACGAGTTCGACAAGGTCGTCGCGATCAACCTCCGCGGCGTGTTCCTCGGCCTGGAGAAGGTGCTGAAGGTGATGCGCGAGCAGGGCTCGGGCATGGTCGTCAACACCGCGAGCGTCGGCGGCATCACCGCGATCGGCAACCAGTCCGGCTACGCGGCCGCCAAGCACGGCGTCGTCGGCCTCACCCGCAACTCCGCGATCGAGTACGGCGAGTTCGGCATCCGCATCAACGCGATCGCGCCCGGGGCCATCTGGACCCCGATGGTCGAGAACTCGATGAAGCAGCTCGACCCGCAGAACCCGCGCAAGGCGGCCGAGGAGTTCATCCAGGTCAACCCGACCAAGCGCTACGGCGAGGCCGACGAGATCGCCTCGGTCGTCGCCTTCCTCCTCTCGGACGACGCCTCGTACGTGAACGCGACCGTCCTCCCGATCGACGGCGGTCAGTCCATCAAGTACTGAGGTCCCGCGGAGGGAGCGGAGGGAGCGCCTGCTGCGGCCGGCGGGCCCTCCGCTCTCCCGCTGACGCCGTGCCGTTCGTGGGACGGACTCGGCCGCTCCTCCACAGGTGCTCCCTCCGACGTGCGTCCCCACCGGGCCTCCGTCGCGCAGCACCCGGCACCGCGGCGGGAGCAGAATGGGGGTCGGTCCCGCCAGCGGCCGGACCTCGACCGCTACGGAGACATGCATGAACCCCACCGGGAGCTTCCGCGCCGCCCGCGACACCCTCCTGCAGCACCGCACCGATGCGGTCGCCGCGAACGAGGCCTTCCAGTGGCCGGACGTCGGGCCCCGCTTCAACTGGGCGGTGGACTGGTTCGACGCGATCGCCATCGGCAACGAGCGCCCCGCCCTCTGGATCGTGGAGGAGGACGGCTCCGAGGAGAAGTACTCCTTCGACCGGATGCGCTGGCGCTCCGACGAGGTCGCCGCCTGGCTCCACTCGGTCGGCGTCGAGCAGGGCGATCACGTGATGCTCATGCTCGGCAACCGCCTCGAGCTGTGGGAGTCGATGCTCGCGATCATGAAGCTCGGCGCGGTCATCCTCCCCACGACGACCCTGCTCTCACCCGCCGACCTGGCCGACCGCCTCGAGCGCGGCGAGGTCGCGCACGTCATCGCGGACGCCTCCGAGACAGCCAAGTTCGACGAGATGGAGGGCGGCTTCGGCCGCATCGCGGTCGGCGGCGCCGTCGAGGGCTGGCTGGACTACGCCGACTCGCTCGAGCCCTTCGGCATCAACCCGACCGTGGTCGTCCAGAGCTCCGATCCGTGCCTGATCTACTTCACCTCCGGCACCACCTCGAAGCCCAAGATGGTCGTGCACACCCACGAGTCGTACCCCGTGGGGCACCTCAGCACGATGTACTGGCTCGGCGTCCAGCCGGGCGACGTGCACATGGCGATCAGCTCGCCGGGCTGGGGCAAGCACGCGTGGAGCTGCTTCTTCGCGCCGTGGAACGCCGAGGCGACGGTGTTCGTCTACAACTACAGCCGCTTCTCCCCCACCGCTCTGCACCAGCAGCTCGACCGGGCCGAGGTCACCACGTTCTGCGCGCCGCCGACCGTGTGGCGGATGCTGATCCAGTCGGCGCTGGGAGCGAAGCCGCGCGCGCTGACCGAGATCCTCTCGGCGGGCGAGCCGCTCAACCCCGAGGTCATCGCGACCGTCGAGCGGGAGTGGGGACTCACCATCCGCGACGGCTACGGCCAGACCGAGACCACCGCGATCATCGCGAACCCGCCCGGCGCCCCCGTGGTCCCCGGAGCGATGGGCCGCGCGCTGCCCGGCGTCGCCATCGCCCTCGTCGATCCGCTGACCGGCGAGCCCGCCTCCACCGGTGAGATCTGCCTCGACCTCTCCGTCGAGCCCGTCAACCTGATGTCCGGCTACCTCGGCGACGAGGACCGCACCGAGCGCGCCCGCGCCGACGGCTACTTCCACACCGGCGACGTGGCGGTCCGCGCGGTCGACGGCACGATCACCTTCGTGGGCCGCACCGACGACATCTTCAAGTCCTCCGACTTCAAGATCTCGCCGTTCGAGGTCGAGAGCGTGCTGCTGCAGCACCCCGCCGTCGCCGAGTCCGCGGTGGTGCCGGCTCCGGACGAGGTGCGCCACAGCGTGGTGAAGGCGTACGTCACCCTCGCCGACGGCTGGGAGCCGACCGCCGAGACGGCGAGCGCGATCTTCGCCCACACCCGGGAGCTGCTCTCCTCCTTCGAGCGGGTGCGGCGCCTCGAGTTCCACCCCCTGCCCAAGACGATCTCGGGCAAGATCCGCCGCGTCGAGCTGCGCGAGCGCGAGGAGGAGGCGTTCCGCCGCGGCGAGGAGATCCCCACGGAGTGGCGCGCCGACCGCCTCTAGGCGCGGCGGCCCTCGTCCGCCGAGACACCGCCGGGACCGCCGCAGCACTGCTGAGACGGCGGCGCCTCGGCGGGGCGGTGGTGTCTCGAGGGGATGCGGTGGGCCGGGACGCCGGCCGCCGGTGACCAGCGAGAGCGGGAGCCGTCAGCGCGGAACCAGCGGGGCGTCGGCGGCGTCCGGATCACAGGTCGGCGATCAGCTCGGCGTCAGCGTGGGCGGACGGCGATCAGCTCGCCGTCAGCGTGGGAGGACAGCGATCAGCTCGCCGTCAGCGTGGGAGGACAGCGATCAGCTCGGCGTCAGCGCGGGAGTACAGCGATCAGCTCGCCGTGGTCGCGGACGCCGGGGGCGCTGCGGCGGAGCGAGTGGGTCACCTCGAGGCCGGCCTGCTCGACGAGGGCGCGCATCTCGGCGAGCGGATGGAAC
Organism: Rathayibacter sp. AY1A3; assembly: GCF_002930975.1. NCBI lineage: Bacteria > Bacillati > Actinomycetota > Actinomycetes > Micrococcales > Microbacteriaceae > Rathayibacter > Rathayibacter sp. AY1A3. The sequence goes on from NZ_PSTO01000006.1 coordinate 22,928, forward strand.
CAGGCCGGTGCGACGGCGTGCGCGAACGCCTCCGAGCGCGGCCCCTCGAAGAAGCCGATCAGCAGGCTTCCGCCCGGTCGGAGGTGCGCGGCGAGCGCCGCGACCGCGCCGGGCAGCTCCGCCGGCGGCAGGTGGATGAGCGAGTACCACGCGAGAACGCCCCCGAGGCCGTCGACGTCGAGCTCGAGCGCCGAGCCGAGCCGGAACGGGACGTCCGGGAACCGCGCCCGCGCCAGAGCGACGAACTCCGGCACCGGATCGACGCCGATAGCGGCGGCTCCGCGGCGCTGGAGGAACTCCGTCCAGTGCCCGGGCCCGCAGCCCACATCGGCGACCGTGCCCTCCAGCCCGTCGGCCCACGACCCGATCAGCTCGCGATCGGCCGCGGGCCCCGCGTCGACCGATCCGAGCAGCGCCGCGTACTCCTCCGCCCGCGCGCCGTACGCGTCCCGCACCTCGTCCATCCGGTGATCGTAGGCCGTCTCGAAACGGCGCGCAGCGGGCACTCGGAGGCGCGTGGCACGTTCCGCGGTGCCGTTGGCACAGCTCGGCGGCACGGTCCACTGGCGCGTTCTGACGTTCTGGCGCGCCTGCCTCGTGAGCGTTCGCGCCCGAGGCGAGCAGCGCGACCGCCCTGCTCCGCGCCGCTGGTCCTGATGGCGTCCGGAGGCGCCTCGAGGAGTCCCGCGCCCGCGCCGCGGCCCTCGGCGGAGGCCCGGGCGCGCGCGGATGCAGCGCTCCCGGCGTCCTCCCGGCCTGCCTGCGGGTCGTCGTCGGCGCCCTCCTCCTCCTGGCCGCCGGCCCGGCCTACACCGCGGCCGCCCTCGTCGCCGCAGCCCTCTGCGCACTCGCCCTCGCGCACGCCGTCCGCCGCTTCGCCCAGGACTCGGAGGGCGACCCGCCCACCCCGGCCGCGGTCGCCGCCACGGCCGCGATGCTCGCCTTCGCCACCGTCGCCGCGGCCCAGGGGATCCTCGGATTCACGGGCGTCCCGGCACACCTCCGCGAGTTCGACCAGCAGGACCTGAGCTGGGCGGCCGCCCTCGTCGGAGTGGTCGCCGCGTGCGGCCTCCTGCAGCTGGCGGGACGCGCAGCGCAACCGGTGGCCGCACCGGCGGCGGGCGTCAGGCGGCGCGGCTGATGCTCGGAGCTCCGACGCTCGATGCGCCCCCGCACCTCGTCCTCGACGGCAGCGCGGTGCGGCTCGCGCCCGCCCGCGGGTCCGTCGCTGTGATCACCTTCTGGATGCAGTTCCACAACTCCGGCACCGCCGCCCTGCACGATCTCGCCCTGTTCTGCGGCTCCTTCACCGACGGCTCGGGCGTCGAGCTCGACTACGACGAGGCCCCAGTCACCGTCGTCGGCCGGCCCGAGCGGGTCGCCCCGGGAGCGGGATTCGTGGCCGTCGCGCACTACACGATCGCGCCGCTGCGGGCACCGCGGATGCTCCGCCACTCCATCGTGCTGCGGGGCCGCACGAGCGACGACCGGCCGTTCACCGACGTCGCCGCGCTCGAGGTCCACGTCGATCCGAGGCGCACTCCGGAGGTGCGGTTCCGTCCCCCGATGGCGGGATCCGACACCTTGCGGTGGAGGTGAGCGACGATGCGATCGCATGAAGACTTCTCACCACCGGGCCGGATCGGCCAGGGTAGAGGGATCGCGTCGTACGGAGGACGCGCCAGAGGAAAGGACTCCGCCGTGAGGGGAATCGCAGAAGGCAGCCGACCGATCGTCGATCGCGGGGTGTCCCGCCGGGACACCGCGGCGGCCGCGTGGCTGGCCCAGAGCGGCGTCGACGTCCGCGCGAACGGCGCGTTCCGCATCGTGGCCGACACCCTCTGCAGCGACGGCGTCGACGTGCTCCGGATCTGGCACTCGCCGGCCCGCCTGCACCGCACCTCCGCCATCGGCCCGGGCGTCCGCCTGATCATCCCGCTCGAGGGCGCGATCGTGATCCAGCCGGACGATCCGGCGGCGCTCGAGGTCCGTGTCGCGCCGGGCGACATCGCCTTCCTCCACTGCGACTCCCCGTTCACGATCGTGACCGACACCCCGAGCGCCCGCACCGAGATCGCCCTCGACCGCCCGCTGCTGGGCCTGGTCGACTCGGCCGACCGTGGCGCCGTCGTCACCGAGGCCGACCCGGCCAGCCGCGGCATCCTGCTCTCGACCGTCAACGCGACCTTCGGCTCCACCCTCGACGCCGACTCCCCCGCCTTCCCCCTGGTGCGGGCCGCCGTCGAGCAGCTGGCGGGCGCTGTGCTGGCGACCTCGCTGCCGCGCGAGAGCAGCGAGGACGTCTACACGCGCGCCCTCGCCCTGATCGCCGCGATGTCCACCGACCCCCGCCTCTCGGTCCAGGAGATCTGCGAGCGCCTCGGCGTCCCGAAGCGGACGCTGCAGCGCACCTTCGCGCGGAACGGCACCACCGTGTTCGACGAGATCCGCCGCGCACGCCTCACGACCGCGCGCGCCCTCCTCGGCGGGAGCGACTCCCCGCCCTCGCCCGAGCACGTGCTGAGCAGCTACGTCCGCTCGCAGCGCCTGCGCCGCGACCTGCTCCACCTCGAGGCGGTGCCCGCCTCGAAGCTGGGCTGACCCCGGGGCCGCAGCGCTCGCCGCGTCGACAGCCCGTCGGCGGCGGAGGTCACCGCGCGGGCGCACGCCTCCGGTCCGGACGCTCCGGCTCGGAGGCACCGTCTCCGCAGCCGCCCCCGCGATCAGCCCGGGTACGGCACCGACGCCGCCGGCCACCCCGACGCCGCGAGCTCCGCGCGCAGCCGATGGTGGTGCTGCACCGCGCCGAGCGAGTCGGTGCGGAAGGCGATGGCGAGGGCCGCGTCGGCCCAGTAGGCGTCCCAGCCGGAGTAGCGCTCGAAGACGCGGTCGCCGACCGCGGCCAGCAGCTCCCAGGCGCGCGCCGCCGGGAGGTAGCCGGCGACGTAGGCGTAGCGGATCGCGCCGATCGTGCGCTCGGCGTCGCCCGCGAGCAGGAGGAGCGGCGGACGCCCGTCGACCGCCTGGGCGAGCTCGAGGAGGTGGAACTCGCTGCCGCCCGTGAGCGCGGCGACTCGGGAGCGCATCCGCTCGGCGTCGGCGGAGGCCGAGACCTCGGCGAAACGGGTCGAGAGCGGCCCGCGGGTGAGCACGTCGGCGACCAGCAGCTCGACGTCGTCGGCCGAGGCGATGCGGAAGTCGCGGTCGAGCGCGACCCGGTGCTCGACGAGCGGATGCAGCGGCAGCTGCTGCCACGGCGCTCCCTTCGCTCCGTCGGCGTATCGGCGCCGCAGCTCCTCCGGGAGCTCGGCCCACGAGGGCTGGAACGCGAGGGAGGAGTTCCAGCCGGCGAACGAGAAGTCGCTGACCGCGTCGAGCGCGAGCAGCTGCTGCTGGCGGAGGGACGGGGTCGGCGAGCCGGCCGCGCCGAGGTACGCGAGCTGCTCGCGGCGCGGCGCGCGCGCATCCCACTGCTGGAAGCCGACCGTGGCGGCGAGCAGCCCGAAGGCCAGAGCGGACGCGAACGCCGTGAACGCGACGACGCTCTCGCCGCCGCCGAGCGCGAGCCCCCATGCGAAGCCGACCAGGCCCACCGGAGCCGCGAAGGCGGTCACCAGAAGCGCGCGGCGTCCGGCGCCCTGACCGCGCCGGTGGGCATCGGCCGCCCGCGCGTAGCGCAGCCGGGGTCGGACGGGGAACTCGACGTCTCCGGGATGGTTCTGCAGCGGCACGGTCGCAGCCTAGGGGCGCGGGTCGCGTCGATGTGTGCTTGCCTGGTCGCATGACTCTCGCCGAAGCACTCCTCGAGCGGGCCGACCTGCAGAAGCGGATCGAGGCCCTCCAGTCGCGGATCGTCGCGAACGCCTCCTACCAGGAGGGAGAGGAGCCGACCGAGGACCCGGCCGAGCTGCTCGCCGACTGCACGCGCGCACTGGGCGAGCTCGAGCGGCTGGTCACGGCGATCAACCTCACCAACGCGACGGCCACCACTCCCACCGGAGAGGTGCTGACCGCGGCGCTCGCCCGGCGCGAGGCCCTGCGCGCCCGGCACAGCCTCCTGACCCGCGCGGCCGACGCGGCCGCCGGCGAGCGCGGCTACCGCCAGCTCCGGAGCGAGCTGCGCCGCCTGCCCGCGCTGCCGGTGCGGGAGCTGCGCGAGCAGGCCGACGCCGTGGCGCGCGAGCTGCGCGGGCTCGACGCCGACGTCCAGAGGACGAACTGGGGGGTCGAGCTGCAGAGCTGACACGAGACGCGGTGAGTCGGTAGGCGCACCGGAGCGAGCACGCACCGTCGGGCCGGCGGTTCATCCGGCCCTCTGTCACGCGGTGGGCAGCGTCCCGGCTCCGGCCGTCACTCACAGCCCAGCACCGAGGACCGGTGACCGCGCAGACAGGACACCTCATCACCATGTGCTGGCCGGTGCGCCGAGGGCGGGTTCGGGGACCTCACCGCGTCTCGGGCGTGCGCGGACGCACGTAGGGTCGGGGCGGGATCTGCTCGAACGCGCACGTGGACGCAGGCCGGACTCGGGGCTGCGGCTCCTCGAACGGGCGCGCGGACGCCTGCCGGGTCCGGGCCGGCGTCCGGCCACCCCCGCCCGGCCGCGCCCGCCCTCCCCGCCGCTCAGTACTCGATGCGCCCGCGCCGGTCGTGGAACTCGCCCGTCGGCCCACCGGAGCCGAGCAGAGCCAGCGCGACGGTCGCGTCCGTGCCCTCGGTGACGGTCTGGTGGCCGCCGTGTCCGTTGAAGTCGGTCGCGGTGTATCCGGGGTCGCTCGCGTTGATCCGCATCGCCGGCAGGTTCTTCGCGTACTGCACGGTGAGCGCGACGACCGCCGCCTTCGAGGCCGCGTAGGGGATCGCGGTGACGGGGAACTCGTCGTGGCCCTCGGTGCTCAGCCAGCGCGGCCAGCCGACTCCGGACGCCACGTTCACGACGACCGGGGCCGCGGAGGCCCGCAGCAGCGGGAGCGCGGCCTGCGTGACGCGGACGATGCCGACGACGTTCGTCTCGAGGACGCCCGCCATCGCCTCCGGGGTGAGGTCGTCGACGCCGAACGAGGTGCCGAGCACGCCGGCGTTGTTGACGAGCACGTCGAGCCCGGGCAGGGAGGCGATCGCGGAGTCGACGCTCGCCTGATCGGTGACGTCGAGGCGCACGGGGTGGGCGCCGAGCGCGCGGGCGGCGTCGCCGTCGGCGGTGTCGCGCATGCCGGCGTAGACGGTGTGGCCCGCCTCGAGGAGTCGGCGGGCGGTCTCGAGGCCGAGGGAGCGGTTCGCTCCGGTGATGAGTGTCGTGGTCATGCGCCCATCCTGCGCGGGTCGTCGGGCCTCGACCAGGCCGCGCTCGACGGGGGGACCGTCAGTACCTGGCTCGGCGACGGCGGGCGGAGGAGGATGGGCGGCATGGAGGAGTTCGCCACGGTGCTGCGCTCGTGGCGCGACCGCATCCGTCCCGCCGACGTCGGCCTGCCCGCGGGCTCGGGCCGCCGCGCCACGGGCCTGCGCCGCGAGGAGCTGGCGGCGCTCTCGGGCGTGAGCGTCGACTACCTGGTGCGGCTCGAGCAGGGACGCGCGCGGAACCCGTCGCCGTCGATGCTCCGCTCGCTCGCGGTCGCGCTCCGGCTCACGGACAGCGAGCGCGACCACCTCTACCGGGTCGCCGGTGCCGCCGTCCCCTCGCCGGGCGTCGTGCCGCAGCACGTGAGCCCGGGCGTGCAGCGGATCGTCGACCGCCTGGGCGACGTGCCGCTCGCGGTGTTCACGGCGGCCCACGACATCCTGCTGTGGAACCCGCTCTGGGCCGCCCTCAACGGCGACCCCTCGGTGTACACCGGGCTGGAGCGGAACCTCGTCTGGCGGCACTTCACCTCCGGCCACGCCGGCACCGAGTTCGACGCGCAGCACGAGGAGGACTTCGCGAGCGACCTCGCGGCCGACCTGCGCGCGGCGACCGGGCGCTACCCGCGCGATCCGGCGCTCGCCGCCCTCGTCGCCCGGCTGCGCGAGGAGTCGCCCGAGTTCGAGCGGCGCTGGGCGGAGGCGCGCATCGCCGAGCACCGCGCGAGCCGGAAGACGGTGACGCGGACGCCCGTCGGACCGATCACGATCGACTGCGACGTGCTCACGGCTCCGGGCACCGACCTGCGGATCGTCGTCTACACGGTGGCGCCGGGCAGCGAGGACGAGGCGCGGCTCGACCTGCTGCGGGTGACGGGGCTGCAGGCGCTGAGCACGGCGCCGGCGTGAAGCGGACGGGCGCGGCTGGGCGCGCACAGCGGAGCGGGGCGCTGGCTGAACCGGGCTGAGCTGAGTCGAGCGGGCTGAGCCGAGCCACCGGGCGGCGCAAGCCGGGCTCGTCCCACGGCGGGCGGGGCAGGCCGGGCTCGTCCCACGGCGGGCGGGACCGGCTCGGCGCGGCCGACGGCGCAACCTGCCGATGCGGGCGAGCGGCGGCGAGTGACGGCCGAGGTGGACGGCGAGACGCGTCCGCGGCGCCGACGTCCGCGTCCCCGGACCGCCCGCCTCCCCGCTCAGGACGCGCAGTACGCGGTGATGAACGCGTAGAGCTCGCCCTTCTGCTCGGGGGTCGCGGCGACGACGACGGTGCCCTGCCGGCCCGCGGTCTCGACGGTGACCGGCAGGCGCGTGCCGACCTTGTCCTCGGCGAGCGCGTGGGTGTCGCAGCGGGTGGGGACGGCGTCCAGGACCACGGAGCCGAGGGTCCCGGCGGGCACGGAGCGGTCGAGGGTCCAGGCGTCGGCGGCGTCGGGCGGCTGCAGCAGGATCGTGGCGTCGACGCTGCGGAGCACGAGGGGGGTGCCCCGGACGTCGGCGGTGATGGTGAGGCGCGCCGGCTCGTGCGCGGCGCCTCCGGACGTGTCGATCCGCAGGGCGAGGTCGGCGTCGACGGTGCGGGCGAAGCAGCCGGACCGGGCGAGAGCGTCGACGAACGAGAACGGGTCGTCGGCGGGGTACGCGTGCTCGCCGTGGCCGTCGATGGCGAGGACGACCTCGAGCGCAGCGGGCGCCTCCGCGACCGGGCAGGCGGGCTCGGGCACGTCGACGCGGAGGTCGCGCGAGGTCCCGTCGGGGACGCCCGTGCCGCCGGTCCAGGTGAGCGGGACGGCGAGGCGCGGGTCCACGAGGCGGGCCGCGGCGACCTCGATCAGGGCGCCGCTGCCGTTGTGGACCTCGAAGGCCATGGTGCCGCCGGCGATGTCGGAGCGGTTCTGCTGGACGGAGACGGTGACCCCGGGAGCCGGGGCGGACGGGGCGGAGGAGCGGGCCGGGTCGGGGGCGGCCTGAGCCGGGGTGGCGGTGGCCGCAGCCGCGGTGGCCGCCGCGGTGCCGCTCGGGGCGCCTGTCGCGCCTGCCGGCGCGCAGGCCGCGAGGGCGGGCAGGAGGAGCAGCGCGGCGGCGAGGGCGCGGAGGCGTCGCATCGTGCCTCCCTCCGCTCGCCGTCAGTCTGGCGCCCCGGACCCCTCTCCGCGAGCGGGCGCTCCGCCTCCCCAACTCGATCGATGCGTCACGAACGGTCGCCACGGCGGCCGGATGACGACCATTCGTGACGCATCGCCGGAGCGACGGGGGTGAGGACGCGGGGACGCGCACCCATCCGGGTGTGCGTCCGCTCCGAAGAAGGGCGGGGACTTCAGGAGGAGACAGATGGCACGCGGCAGATGGCACGTCGGCACGATCGTCGCGCGAGTGCGCGCATCCGCAGCGATCGGGGCCTCCGGGCTCGACGCGGTGGAGCGGGCGGAGCGCCGGGCCGAGGTCCTGCGCATCGCCGGGGGAGTCGACTCCGGTCGTCTCGGCGACGACCAGGCGATCGCGGCGTTCGGCCGGATCGTCGACGGCCTGCAGAGCGACCTGCCCGGCTCGGCGCTCGGCGCCTAGCCCGCGAGGCCGGCGTCCCGGCACCCGTCCGGAGCAGACACCCGCCGGGCCGACATCCCGAGCCTCCGCGCGGCGCTGAGACCCGCCGGGCGAGCGTGCCGACGGCCCACTGGGCGCGAAGACCCGCCAGCCCGGCACCCCGAGCGCCCGCGCGCCGCGGAGCCCCGCTACCCCAGCGTCCCGAGCGCGATCCGCGGCAGCAGCCGCTGGATCGCGACGGCCGCCGCGCCGCGCGCCCACTCCACGAGCCCGCCGTCGTCGACGAGCAGCGCCAGGGGCGGAGCGTCCGGGTCGCGCGTGGCCGCGATCGCGCCGTCCACCACCGCGGCCTGCTCCGAGTAGAGGGCGACACCCTCCCCGGCCAGGATCACCGTGCCGGACATCGAGAGGTTGCCGATCGCGGCGATCATCGTCCCGAGCGCGTTGCCGGAGTCGGCGAGGATGCGCTCGGCACCGGGGTCGCCCGCGCGAGCGGCGGCGAAGCCCTCGGCCAGGGTCAGCTCGCGGCCGGTGGCGACGAAGAGCTGGCGGAGGAGCGAGGGCAGGCTGAGCATCGCGGTCGAGCAGCCGCGGTGGCCGGCCTCGCAGACGGGCCCGGTGGGATCCAGCGGGTAGTGGCCGCCGAGGCCGAGCCCCGCCTCCGGGGGCGCGACCACCCGGTCGTGCACCACCAGTCCGTAGCCCACCCCCGCGCCGACCGTGAGCACCGCGAAGTGCGGGATGCCGCGCCCTCGCCCGAACCAGTGCTCGGCTCCCGTGAGCGCGACCACGTCGTTCTCGAGGGCGACCGGCAGCCCGAGGGCGGCGGAGAGCGGAGCGGCGAGGTCGACGTCGCGCCAGCCGAGGAACGGCGCGCGGCTCACCCGGCCGTCGGCGGCGATGCTCCCGCCGAGCGTCACGCCCAGGCCCGCGAAGGCGGAGGGGCCGCCGAGCTCGTCGACGACCGAGACGATCGCGGCGATCACGTCGGCGGGCTCCGTGCCCGGCAGCGGGCGGACCAGCTCCCGCTCGGTCCGCGCGCGCAGGTCGGTGCGGACGGCGAGGACCTCGGTGCCGGTGATCTTCACGCCCGCGAAGCTCAGCGCGTCGGCGCGGATGTCGAGCGGGCGGGCGGGGCGGCCGACTCCGGTGCTCTGCTCGGGGCCCTCGACGACCAGGCCGCCGTCGAGGAACGGGCGCGCGAGCCGGGTCAGGCTGGCGGGCGAGAGGCCGAGGCGGCGGCCGAGCTCGGCCCGCGAGACGGGACCGTGGATCAGGACCTCGCGCGCCAGGAGCTCGGAGGAGCTCCCGGAGGCGTCCTCGGCGACGATGGTGTCGGTCACGGGGCTCCTTCTTTCCGGCCTGGTAGAAAGCTACCGGCAGTGCGCCCCTCCAGGAACGGATCCGGACACTCGCGCCGCTCTTGACACCCCTATTACTTCTGCTCTAGAAATAAGCCATGCACCGCAGCATCGCCCCCACGAACGACTCCGTGACCCTCTCCGGCCAGGAATCGCGCCTCTTCCACCTGCAGGACGGGGGCACCAGCGTCGTCGTCGACGCCCGCCTCGTCACCTTCCCCACGATCGTGCACTGGGGCGCCGCGCTCGGAGATCTTTCCGCCGCCGAACTATCCGCCCTCGCCGACGCCGCCCTCCCCCAGCGCGTCTCGGGCGGACTCGACGCCTTCGCGCCGTTCGGCCTCGTCGCCGTCGAGGCCGACGGCTGGCAGCACGCCCCCACCTTCGAGGGCACCCACGAGCGCGCGGCCGCGTCGGAGCGGTTCGAGGTCGAGAGCATCGAGGCGCTCGGCTCCGCCCTCCGGACCGTCGCCACCGGCGCGGGCGTGCGCCTGACCGTGGACCTCGAGGTCGACGCGGCCGGCCTGCTCACCCAGCGCGCCCGGGTCGAGAACCTCGACGCCCGCCCGTTCCGCCTCGAGCGCTTCGAGCTCGGCTTCCCGCTCCCCGCGACCGCGCGCGAGATCCTCGACACCACCGGGCACCACCTCCGCGAGCGCCACCCGCAGCGCCGCCCACTGACCATCGGCGAGCACACCCGCCGCACCCGCCGCGGCCGCCCCGGCGCCGACGCGACCCTCCTCCTCGCCGCGGGCACGCCCGGCTTCGGCTGGGAGCGCGGGCTCGTGCACGGCGTCCACCTCGGCTGGAGCGGCGACACCTCGCTCCGCGCCGAGCGCACCGTCGAGGGCGTCTCGCTCCTCGCGGCCGGCGAGCTGCTGCGGCCCGCCGAGATCGAGCTCGCGCAGGGCGAGAGCTACGAGACGCCGGTCGCCTACGGCTCCTGGGGCGACGGGCTCAGCGCTTTGCAGGCCCGGTTCCACGCGTCGCTCCGCGCCCGCCCGCAGCACCCCGTCGCTCCGCGGCCCGTCACCCTCAACACCTGGGAGGCCGTCTACTTCGACCACGACCTCGCTCGCCTCACCGCCCTCGCCGAGCGGGCCGCGCGGATCGGGGTCGAGCGCTTCGTGCTCGACGACGGCTGGTTCCTCGGCCGCCGCGACGACACCGCGGCGCTCGGCGACTGGACCGTCGACCCTTCGGTCTGGCCGGACGGCCTCACCCCGCTGACGGACGTCGTCACCGGCCTGGGCATGCAGTTCGGCCTCTGGGTGGAGCCCGAGATGATCAGCCCCGACTCGGAGCTCGCCCGCGCGCATCCGGAGTGGATCCTCGGCCCGGCCGGGCACCTCCCGCCCTCGGGGCGCCAGCAGCAGGTGCTCGATCTGTCGCAGCGCGGCGCGTTCGAGCACGTGCTCGGCGCCCTCGACGCGCTGCTGACGGAGTACCCGATCGCGTACCTCAAGTGGGACCACAACCGCGACCTCCTCGAGGCGGTCTCCCCCGCCACCGGCCGCTCCGCCGTCCACGAGAACGTGCTCGCGCTCTACCGCCTGCTCGACGAGCTGCGCTCCCGGCATCCCGGCGTCGAGATCGAGTCGTGCGCGTCCGGGGGTGCGCGCGTCGACCTCGGGATCCTCGCCCGCACCGATCGCATCTGGACGAGCGACTGCATCGACCCGCTCGAGCGGCAGACCATCCAGCCCTTCACCCAGCTGGTGGTGCCGCCAGAGCTGATGGGGCAGCACATCGGAGGGCCGCGGTCGCACTCGACGCAGCGCACCCACTCGCTCGCCTTCCGCGCCGGCACCGCGCTGCCCGGCCACCTCGGCATCGAGTGGGACGTCTCGGATCTCGCCCCCGCCGTCGAGGAGGAGCTGACCGCCTGGGTCGCCTTCCACCGCGAGCACCGGGCGCTGCTGCACACCGGGACGGTCGTGCGCGCCGACCTCGCCGACGACGCCGCCTCGCTCTCCGGAGTCGTCGCCGCCGACCGCTCCGCCGCCCTCTTCACCTTCGCCCAGCTGCGCACCGGCGAGACCTACCCGCCCGGCCGGATCACGCTCCCGGGCCTGGACCCGGAGCGCACCTACTCCGTGGCGCTCGCCCCGGTCACGTCGCCGCTCGGCGGCCCCGGGCAGTCGCCGCTCGGCTGGGCCGAGCTCGGGACCGCGCTCCGCGGCCGCGTGCTGGGCACCGTCGGGCTCCAGGCCCCCGTCCTCGATCCGGAGCAGCTCGTCGTGCTCGTGCTCACCGCCCTCTGACCCGCCCTCCCGGCTCCGGAGCCGACCCCGCTCCCCCGCCGCCGCACCTGCTCTCGCACCGCCCTCCGCGGTCGAGCGCGCCCTGAGACCTGTCCCCACGCGCAAGGAGGCGCCGCATGTCCGCTCATCCGCATCCCCCCGGGTTCTCCCGGCGGCTGTTCCTCTCGGTGCCGCTCGCCGCGGCGTCCGCCGCCGCCCTCGCCTCCTGCGCCTCCCCCGGCGCCGGCGACGGAGTGACCACGCTCGACTTCTTCCAGTTCAAGGCGGAGGCGGTGGAGGACTTCGCGCGGATCATCCGCGAGTTCGAGGCGGCCAACCCGGACATCCGGGTCATCGCCAACAACGTGCCCGACCCCGACACGGCCATCCGCACCCTGCTCGTCAAGGACAAGGTGCCGGACGTGCTGACCCTGAACGGCAGCGGCTACTACGCCGACCTCGCGAAGGCCGGCGTGTTCCACGACTTCACCGGCGACGAGCTGGTCGAGCGGGTGAACCCGGCGGCCCTCGACATCCTCGCCGCCCTCGGCAGCTTCGAGGGGAAGGAGGTGAACGCGCTCGCCTTCGCGAACAACGCGGACGGGATCCTCTACAACCGCACGATCTTCGCCGAGAACGGGATCGAGGTGCCGACCACCTGGGACGAGCTGATCGCCGTCTGCGAGACGCTCACCGCCGCAGGGATCACTCCCTTCTACGGCGCCCTGCTCGACAACTGGACCGGCGCCCCCGCCTTCAACGCGCTCGGCGGGCAGCTGCAGCCGGACGGCTTCTTCGACGCGATGCGCGAGGAGGGAGCGGCACTCGGCCCCGACTCCCCCGTCTCGTTCACGAAGGACTACGCGACGACGATGGAGCGGCTCGGGCAGCTCTTCTCGTACACGCAGGAGGGCTCGTTCGGCCGCGGCTACGACGACGGCAACCAGGCCTTCGCCGCGGGCGAGGCGGCCATGTACCCGCAGGGCATCTGGGCGATCAACCCGGTGCGCACGAACAACCCCGACATCGACCTCGGCGTCTTCCCCTACCCGGTGCTCGACGACCCCGCGGACACGCGGGTCACCTCGGGCGTCGACGTGGCCGTCGCCATCGGCCGCGGCACTCCGAAGCTCGACGCGGCCCGCCGCTTCGTCGACTTCCTGCTGACCCCCGGAGTCGTCGAGCCGTACGTCGAGAGCCAGGCCGCCTTCTCGCCGCTGGTCGGCGCCGCACCCAACTCGGACCCCACGCTGGCCGAGCTGCAGCCCTACTTCGAGCAGGGACGGCTGATCGGCTTCGTCGACCACCAGATCCCCGCGAGCATCCCGCTCAACCCCACGCTCCAGGCGTTCCTCGCCAGCGGGGACGCCGACGCGGCGCTCCGGACCCTCGACAGTGAGTGGCGCAAAGTCGCGGCACGCACGACCAGGAAGTGACCCCATGACCACGACCACGACGGCCGCCGCGCAGGCGGTGGCGACCACTCCTCCGCCGCCCGCGCGCCGCAAGCGCACCATCGGGCGCACCTCGAAGACCTTCTACTGGATGACGGTCCCCGCCGTCCTGCTCTTCTTCGTGCTCCACACGGTCCCGGTCCTCACCGGAATCTTCTTCAGCTTCACGGACTACGCGGGCTACGGCTCCTGGGACCTGATCGGCGCCTCGAACTACCTCGCGCTCCTCCAGGACGACCGCGTCTGGAAGGCCTACGGGTTCACCTTCGGCTTCGCGATCGTGGCGACCGTGCTGGTGAACGTGATCTCGCTCGCCATCGCCGTCGCCCTCAACGCGCGGATCAAGTTCCAGACGGCGTTCCGCGGGATCTACTTCATCCCCTACGTGCTCTCGACCCTGGTCATCGGCTACGTGTTCCAGTACCTCTTCGCGAACTCGCTGCCGCAGATCCTCGGCGCGATCCCGGTGATCGGCGAGAACATCCTCGCGAACGCCGACTGGGCGTGGGTGGCGATCGTGGTGCTGGCGGTCTGGCAGGCCTCGGCCTTCTCGATCATCATCTACCTCGCCGGACTCCAGACCATCCCGGGCGAGCTCTACGAGGCGACCTCGCTCGACGGAGCGGGGAGGTGGCGGCAGTTCACCTCGATCACGTTCCCGCTGATCGCCTCCTTCTTCACGATCAACATGGTCATCTCGATGAAGAACTTCCTCCAGGTGTTCGACCACATCATCGCCCTCACCAACGGCGGTCCCGGCACCTCGACGGAGTCGATCACGCTGCTGATCTACCGCGGCGGCTTCCAGGGCGGCGAGTACGCCTATCAGACGGCCAACGCCGTCCTCTACTTCCTCATCATCATCGTGGTCTCGCTGATCCAGTTCCGAGTCCTCAGCCGCAGAGAGGCGTCGTTCTGATGACATCGACCATCACCCCCACGACCGCCATCGCCCTCGGCGAGCCCGAGGGGCGGCGGCGGCCCTCCCGCGACACCTACCGGATCAACTGGTGGGCGACCGCGCTCATCGCGGTCTGCTCGCTGACGATCCTCCTGCCGCTCTACTTCGCCGTCGTGACCGCGCTGAAGACGCCCGACCAGCTCGGCGGCACCGGGTTCGAGCTGCCGACCTCGATCTCGTGGGGCAACTTCGCCGAGGCGTGGGCGGCGACCCGCTTCCCACAGGCCTTCGTGAACACCGCGCTGATCACGGTCGGAGCCGTCGTGCTGACGCTGTTCTCGAACTCGATGGTCGCCTACGCGGTCGCCCGGAACATGCACAGGCCGTTCTTCAAGGGCGTCTACTTCTACCTGCTCGCCGCGGTCTTCGTGCCGTTCCCGATCATCATGCTGCCGGTGGTGAAGGAGACGGCCCTGCTGGGCCTGGACAACCAGGCCGGGCTGATCCTGCTCTACGCCGTGTTCGGGCTCTCGATCAACACGTTCATCTACACCGCCTTCATCCGCTCGATCCCGATCGAGCTCGAGGAGGCGGCGCGCACCGACGGCGCCTCGACCTGGCGGACCTACTGGCAGGTGATCTTCCCGCTGCTCGGCCCGATGAACGCGACCGTCGGGATCCTGACCTGCGTGTGGGCGTGGAACGACTTCATCCTGCCGCTCGTGGTGCTCTCGGACCCGTCCGCCCGCACCCTGCCGCTGGCCGAGTACGTCTTCCAGGGGCAGTTCAACACGAACTACACCGTCGCCTTCGCGTCCTACCTGATGGCGATGGCGCCGCTGCTGATCGTGTACCTCTTCGCGCAGCGCTGGGTGGTCAGCGGAGTGATGCGCGGGTCGATCAAGTAGCGGTCGCGGCGAGCGCCGCCTCGAGCAGGTCCTTGAGCACGGTGCCGCGCGAGCCCGCGTCCTCCGGGTGCCACTGCACGCACCAGAGCGGCGCGGACTCGTGCTCGAGGGCCTCGACGGTGCCGTCGTCGGCGCGGCCGACCACGACGAGGCCCTCGCCCGGACGGTCGACGGCCTGGTGGTGGGAGCTGCGGACGACGAGCTCGGCGGCGCCGAGGATGCGAGCGAGGGCGCTGCCCGGCTCGAGCGCCACGCGGTGGTCGACCATCCCGGACAGGTGCTCGCCGGGGACCGACCGGCCCACGTGACCGGCGCCGGGCAGGTGCTGCACGAGGTCGCCGCCGAGGGCGACGTTGACCAGCTGCATCCCGCGGCAGATCCCGACCAGCGGGGTCCGCGTCTCGACGGCACGGCGGACGAGCGCGATCTGCGCGCGGTCGGCCGAGGGGAAGGACTGGCCTCGGTGCGGGTCGTCGGGCCGGCCGCCGTAGAGGGACGGGTCGACGTCCTCCCCTCCGGTGACCATGACGGCGTCGGCGGCGGCGAGCCGGCGCTCGAGCTCGGCGGCGCCGGCCTGCTCGGCAGGGACGCGGTCGACCACGAAGCCCGCGGCGGTGGCGGCCGAGACGACGCTCGCGGTCAGCAGCTGCAGCTCGATCTCGAACTCGGGATCCTCGCGGCCGCCGTCGGCGACGTCGACGACGAGCAGGACGGGGCGGTCGGAGGCCATGCGGACATCGTGCCACCCGGCCGGCTCCTGCAGAACGTCGGCGGAGAGGAGGGCCCCTCGGTCGAGAGGCGAGGAACCGCGCACGTCCGGCCGACGTCTGCACGAGCCCGCAGACCTCTCCCGGGGTCTGGTCAGGATCCGGTACCGCGATCTAAGATGTTCACGTTCACATTTCGTGCGAAGACGCACACCTCCGCGGCCCTGCGGATCGTGCCTCGACGCCGCACCCGATCACGAGGGCCTATCTGCATGAGACGATCACGATCGGCGGTGAGGACCGCTCTGGCGGTCGCGACCGTCGCCGCCACGGCGCTGCTCGGCGCCACGGTCCCCAGCTCCGCCTTCGGAGCCACCGAGACCCCGCTCCTCCACTACACGTTCGATACCGCCCCCACCGGCACCACGGTCGCCGACACCAGCGGCAACGGCTACAGCGCGACGCTGCGCGGCTCCGGAGCCCAGTTCCGCAACGGGCTCATCAGCCTCCCCGGCGGATCCGCCGCGGCCGCCCCCTACCTCGAGATCCCCACCGCCGGCCTCGTCGGCAAGAAGGACCTGACCTTCTCCACCTGGCTCGCCCACAAGGGCGGCACCGGCAACGTCGCCGCCGCGTTCGTCGGAGCGCCCGTCGCCTCCGGCGCCTCGTTCTCCTCCGGCTACTGGCTGCTCAACCCGAGCAACCTCTCCGGCTACACCAAGTCGGTCGTCACCAACTCGGTCAACGCGGGCGCTCCCTACAACACCGAGGTCGGCGCCGGAGCGACGGGCACCCCGACCGTCGGCGCGCGCACCCCCTCGGGCCTCTCGCTCTACACGACCGTCGTCGACGGCTCGACCGGCAAGCTCACCGTGTACGTCAACGGCGCGCAGATCTCGCAGAGCGCGATCGCCCGCGACGTCTCCTCGTTCGGCCCGTCGCTCGTCGCGTACATCGCGCGCTCGACCTACAACGACCCGGGCTGGAACGGCGAGATGGACGACTTCGCCGTCTACGACAGCGCCCTCAGCAGCAGCTCCGTGCAGGCGCTCTACTCCTCGCAGGCCCTCGACCGCGCCGTCGCGTCGGTCACGGTGCCCACGGAGGCGACCGCCGGCTTCACGGTGCCCACCACCGCCAGCGGCGTCGGCATCACCTGGACGTCCAACAGCGCGGCCGTGGCCATCACCGGCGGCACCGCGACCGTCACGCGCCCCGCCGCGGGACAGCCGGACGCCACCGCCACCCTCACCGCCACCTACAGGGTCGGCACCGAGACCCGCTCGGTCGACTACACGGTGCGCGTCGCCGCGCAGCTGGACGACGCGACGAAGGTCCAGCGCGACCTCGCCGCGATCGCGATCCCGAACGTCGGCGACATCCGCACGAACGTCTCGGTGCCCACCACCGGCACGCTCGGCTCGAGCATCGCCTGGAGCGTCGTCAGCCCGAGCGGAGCGACCGTCCGCGACGGCAGCGCCGCCGGCACCCGCACCATCGACGTCGACCGCCCCGCGACCGGGAGCCCCGCGATCGACGTGGTCGTCCGCGCGACCGCGACCAGCGGATCCACCACCCGGACCCGCGACTTCACCCTCCGGGTGCAGCCGCTCCCCGCCGGCACCGACGACACCGAGGCGTACGTCTGGGCGTTCTTCACCGGAGAGGGCGACGGCGCCGAGCGCATCAGCCTCGCCGCCTCGAAGGGCAACGACGCGCTGAGCTGGAACACGCTGAACGGCGGCAAGCCGGTCTTCACCTCGAACCTGGGGACGATGGGCCTGCGCGACCCGTTCATCATCCGCTCGCACGAGGGCGACAAGTTCTTCATGCTCGCCACCGACCTGAAGATCGACGGGCTCCCCGGCGGCTTCGACACCGCGCAGAAGTCGGGCTCGAAGTACATCGAGGTCTGGGAGTCGACCGACCTGGTGAACTGGTCCGCTCAGCGCCACGTCAAGGTCTCCACCGACTTCGCCGGCAACACCTGGGCCCCCGAGGCGTACTGGGACGACGAGCTCCAGACCTACGTCGTGTTCTGGGCCTCGAACATGTACCCGACCACGAACACGGCCGACCGCACCTCCGTCACCTACAACCAGATGATGTACGCGACGACCGAGGACTTCACCTCCTTCTCGGAGGCGAAGCCGTGGATCGACGTCAAGCGCGGCGCC
This sequence comes from Rathayibacter sp. AY1A3, assembly GCF_002930975.1. Lineage (NCBI taxonomy): Bacteria > Bacillati > Actinomycetota > Actinomycetes > Micrococcales > Microbacteriaceae > Rathayibacter > Rathayibacter sp. AY1A3. The sequence continues at coordinate 40,560 of NZ_PSTO01000006.1, forward strand.
GGAAAGGGCACCATCGACTCGACGGTCGCCAAGGACGGCGACACCTACTACCGCTTCACCAAGGACGAGGCGTCGATGACCCTCCGCGAGGAGAAGAGCACCGACCTGCTGGCCACCGTCTCGGGCTCACTGCCCGGCACCGGCGGACCGGCGGACGAGTGGTCGCTGGTCAAGGAGAAGGTGGCCTCGGGCCTGCCCAACGGCGAGCCCGGCAAGACCTTCACCAGCGGTGAGGGCCCCAACGTCTTCCCCGCCAACGAGGGCGACGTGAACGGCCTCGACTGGTTCCTCTTCATCGACCAGCCGAACTACCACGACGGGCCGAACCACTACATCCCGTTCGGCACCGACGACCTCGCGAACGGCGACTCCTGGCAGCCGCTCGGAGCGAAGCTCCGCACGGGCCTGCCGCAGAACGCCGACGGCGGCAAGCCGCGCCACGGCACGGTCATCCCGGTGACGCGCTCCGAGTACCAGAAGGTGCTCGAGGGCTACGCCCCCGGCCTGGCCGTCGCCTCGGTCGCTCCGCTGACCGCGACGACCACGGCCGGCACCGCGCCGGTCCTGCCCCGCGCCACGATCACGACCGCCGCCGGCACCACCAGCACGGTCGACGTGGCCTGGGACGCCGTCGCGCCCGCCGCCTACGCCACGGCCGGGACCTTCACGGTCTCGGGCGTCGCGCAGGACGCGTCGCGCATGCCGGTGCAGGTCACGGTCACCGTGCAGTCCTCGCTGAAGGTGAGCGCGACCGCCACGCCGCGCTGCGTCGCCGGCAAGGTCGTGCTGACGGTCGTCGGCAAGAACGGCGACACGGTGCCGATGGACGTCTCGATCAGCACCCCGGAGGGCGTGAAGACGATCGCCGGAGTGAAGCCGGGCGCCTCCGGCTCCGCCGCGTTCACGGTGCGCTCGACGCAGCTCGCCGCGGGCGAGGCGACGGTCACCGGCACGGCCTCGGTCGGCGGCAAGACCGTCACGGCCACGGCCACCGCGCCGTACAGCGCGCGCAGCTGCGGCTGACGCACGGCACTCCCCGGGAGCCCGTCGCACCTCACCGGTGCGGCGGGCTCCCGTCGTCGTGCGGAGGGAGTCGGGACACCGCCCTGACACCGAGGCACCGCTCCCTCGGCGGCGCCTCGGCGGACGGCGCGGTGCCGCGGCGCGCGGGCGGACCCGGGACGGCCCGCCCGGCGTCATCCGGTGACGGCTGCCGGTCCGGCTTCGAGCAGGTCGCGGACGCTGCGCGGCTCGCGTCCGAGGAGGCGCCCGAGCTCGGGGCCGGTGCCCGCGAAGAAGCCGTGCTCGGCCGCCTGGTGCATCCCGAGGGTGAAGCGCACGAGGAACTCGGGCTGACCCGCCGCGACGCGCGCGGCGACCCACTCGTCGTCGCCGAGGACGCGCAGCTCGACGGGCCGCCCGCCGACCTCGGCCGCGATCCCGGCGATCTCCTCGAACGTCGGAGCCTCCGTCGCGGTCAGCATGATCGGCCCGTCCTGCGGGCTCCCCGAGAGGAGGAGCCGGGCGGCCGCCTCCGACTCGTCCTCGCGGGCCGTCCACGAGACGCGACCGTCGGAGGGGACCTCGATCACTCCGGTCTCCCGCCACGGTCCGAGGAAGAGGCCCAGGCTGTGCGCGTAGAAGCCGTTGCGGAGCGACGTCCAGGCGAGCCCGGACTCGGCGAGCAGGCGCTCGGTCGCCGCGTGGTCCCGGCCCGGGCCGAAGGGGGTGTCGGCGGCGGCGCCCTGGTGGCTCGTGTAGAGGACCCGTCCGACTCCGGCCGCGACGGCCGCCTCGACGGCGGTGCGGTGCAGGGCGACGGCGTCGGCCCGCGGATCGCTCGAGGAGACGAGGAGCAGCTGATCCGCTCCGTCGAAGGCGGCCGGGAGGGAGGCGGGGTCGGCGTAGTCGCCGACGCGCACCTCCACTCCGCGCTCCGCGAAGCGGGCGGCCTTCGAGGCGTCGCGGGCGACGACGGCGATCCCGGAGGCGGGGACGGAGTCGAGGAGGTGGTCGACGGTGGCGCCGTTCAGAGCGCCGGTGGCACCGGTCACGATGATCATGGGGAGAGCCTTCCGATGAGGGGTATCAGCGATACCACAAGGAAGATAACCACGGAATTCCCTTGATAGCAACCGTGCGCTACCGTCGATACGTGACCAGCCCCACTCCTCCGACCGACACGCGCCTGCGCATCGTCGAGGCGGCCGCCGGCCTCCTCCGCGACGAGGGCCCCGCCGCCGTCACCACGCGAGCGGTCGCCCAGGCGGCCGGGCTGCAGGCCCCGGCGATCTACCGCCTCTTCGGCGACAAGGACGGCCTGCTCGAGGCGGTCGCGGAGCACGTGCTGGCCACCTGGGTCGACTCCAAGGCGCGGACGGTCGAGGCGGCCGTCGCCGGGGGCGTCGACCCGGTCGAGGACCTGCGCGCGGGCTGGGCCGCGCAGGTGGAGTTCGGCCTGGCCAACCCCGCGCTCTTCCGCCTCCTCAGCGATCCGGGCCGCGCCTCCGGATCGCCGGCCGCCCTCTCCGGGCGGCGGGTCCTCGCCGCCCGCGTGCAGCGCGTGGCCGCCGAGGGCCGCCTGCGAGTGCCGGAGGAGCGCGCCGTCGGCCTCATCCAGGCGGCGGGCACCGGCGTGGTCACCACCCTGCTCTCCACCCCCGCCGCCGACCGCGACCCCGGTCTCGCCGACGCCGCGCTCGACAGCGTGCTCGCGGGGATCCTCGCCGACCCGCCCTCCCCCGGCGACGGCGGGCGGCTCACCGCCCTCGTCGGCGTCCGTGCCCTCGCACCGGAGCTCGCCGGCCTCACGCCCGCGGAGCGCCTGCTGCTCGCGGACTGGCTCGACCGTGCCCTCGCGGCGGCCGCGCAGGAGTGACGAGCACGCAGGAGTGACGGGCACGCAGGAGTGACGGGCGCGCTTCCACCACAGGAGTGACGGGCGCCGTCCCGCCGCGGGGACGACGGCGCCTCCGTCCCGCAGAGGCGCGGGCTTCGCGGCTAGGCGCGCCTGCCGTCGGGCGGGAGGATCGACGCCTGGATGAGCGGCACGGGGAAGTGCGACGCCCGCAGCGGGTCGAGCAGGCTGTCGGTGATCCCCGCGGTGAAGTCCTCCGTGCCGAAGACCTTGAACAGCGCCTCCCGCCCGAACTTCGAGCTGTCGGCGACGAAGAACGCCTCGCGCGCGGACGCCATCATCAGCCGCTTGAGCTCGAGCTCGTAGCTGGTCGTGCTGTAGATGCCGTCGTCGCCCACGGTGTCGGCGCCGAAGATCGCGACGTCCACCCGCAGGTTCGAGAGCTGCTGCACCGAGGTCGGCCCCCACATCGAGAAGGCGTTCGGCAGGAGCTCGCCCCCGATGAAGACGAGGTGGATCGTCTGCTTGCGGGCGACGGCGAGGGCGACCCGCAGGTCGCCGGTCACGACGGTGAGGCGCTGGTTCTCGAGGTGCCGCGCGACCTCGAGCGTCGTGGTGCCCCCGTCGAGGAGGATCGTCTGCCCCTCGAGGACGCGCTCGGCCATCGCCCGCCCGATCGCCGCCTTCTCGCTGCGGTGCAGCTCCTCCTTGAAGTGGTGCGGAGTCTCGGACTGCTTCACCGGGATCGCGCCTCCGTGCGTGCGCTTGACCAGGTCCATCGCCTCGAGCCGCTCGAGGTCGCGCCGGATGGTCGACGGAGTGACGTCGAACCGCTCCGCGAGGTCTCGCACCGACTGGAAGCCGCCGTCCTGGAGGGCGTCGACGATCTCTGCTTGACGGGACATCCCACACCTCGATCCTGGTCTCGCCTCCGTCGAGGCTACGGGGCGGAGCGGGGAGGAGGCGCAGACGGCGCGCGGAAACGCGCAGATTGCGCGCATGCGCGGGCGGCTGCGCGTCCCGACCGCCGGGTGCGCGGCGGATCTGCGCGGTCGAACGCACCAGCTGCGCCCGCGATGCGCGATTCGCGCGCTTCCCACGCCCCATGCGCGAAAGAGTGCAGCCATCTGCGCGTTATCGCTTGACGGAGTGCTCGATCAGCGATTAGCGTCGGGCTCCTGCGACGGATTCCGACACAGCAGCGTCAGAACACCGCACCGGATGAGGGCCGAACGGCCGCCATCCTCTCGTTCACGAAGGAGTCAACGAATGGACCGCTCTCGACTTTTCCGAGGCATGACGCTCGCAGCGGGCGCCGCAATCCTCCTCACCGGATGCACGACCGTCGGCGCCGGCTCCGACACCGCCGCCGGCAGCGGAGGCTCGGCCGCCCCCGGCGAGATGGTCATGGTGACCGTCGTCAAGGCGCAGACCATCCCGTGGTTCCAGCGCATGGCCGTCGGCGTGCAGGACTTCGCCGACGAGACCGGGATCGACGCCCGCCAGGAGGGCGCCGACGACGTCAGCCCCGAGAAGCAGACCGCGATCGTGCAGGACCTGATCGCGCAGCGCCCGACGGCCATCACGGTCGTCCCGAACTCGCCCGAGTCGCTCAGCAACGTGCTCGCCCAGGCCCGCCAGCAGGGCATCATCGTCGTCTCGCACGAGGCGTCCGGCATCGAGAACGTCGACGTCGACATCGAGGCCTTCGACAACGCGTCCTACGGCTCCGAGATCATGGACAACCTCTCGGAGTGCATGGGCGGCGAGGGGAAGTACGTCCAGTTCGTCGGCGGCCTGACCGCGAAGACCCACATGGAGTGGGTCGAGGCGGCGTACGAGACGCAGCAGGCCGACTCCCCCGGCATGACCCGCGTCGAGACCCCCATCGAGAGCACCGACAACCAGGAGACGGCGTACGAGCGCGCGAAGGAGATCCTCGCGAAGTACCCCGACATCGCGGGCTTCCAGGGCTCCGCCGGCAACGACGTCCCCGGCATCGCGCGCGCGGTGCAGGAGGCGGGCCTCCAGGACCAGGTGTGCGTGATGGGCACCTCGATCCCGTCGGTGGCCAACCAGTACCTGGCCGACGGCTCCATCGACAAGATCTTCTTCTGGGACCCGGCCCTCGCCGGTGAGGCCCAGCTGTCGATCGCGAAGATCCTCGCCGACGGCGGCGAGATCACCGAGGGCACCGACCTCGGCGTCGAGGGCTACGACTCGCTCAAGAAGCTCGACGGGTTCGACAACGTCTTCGTCGGGAACGCATCCGTCGCGGCCGACGCGGAGACCGCCGCGCAGTACGACTTCTGATCCCCCTCCACCCCCGCTCCGGGGCGCGCCGCCCGCGCGCCCCGGAGCACCCTCAGGAAGGTCGACGATGACCGACGCTCCCCCCGGCACCACCGCCCCGATCCTCAGCGCCCGCGGCATCACCAAACGATTCGGCGGCGTCACCGCCCTCGACGGCGTCTCGCTCGACCTGATCCCCGGCGAGGTGCACTGCCTCGCCGGCGAGAACGGCTGCGGCAAGTCCACCCTGATCAAGATCATCTCCGGGGCCGAGCGCCCCGACGCGGGCGAGATCTCCATCGACGGGGACACCCGCTCCCGGATGGACACCACCTCCGCGATCACGAGCGGGATCCAGGTCATCTACCAGGACTTCTCGCTCTTCCCCAACCTCACGGTCGCCGAGAACATCGTGCTGACCTCGGCCGTCGCGGCGAAGCACCGCCTCTACCGCGCCGGCACCGCGCGCCCCCGGGCGAAGGCCATCGTCGACGAGCTGCAGCTCGACCTGGACCTCGACGCCGACGTCGCCGACCTCTCGGTCGCCGACAAGCAGCTCACCGCGATCTGCCGCGCCCTCGTCAACGACGCGCGCGTCATCATCATGGACGAGCCCACCACCGCGCTGACGCACACCGAGGTGGCGCGGCTGTTCACGATCGTGGAGCGGCTGCGCAGCCGCGGCGTCGCGCTCGCGTTCGTCTCGCACAAGCTCGAGGAGGTCCTCGAGATCTCGCAGCGGGTGACGATCATGCGCTCCGGCCGCGTGGTCACCAGCGGCCCCGTCGCCGACTTCGACCGCCGCTCCATCGCCGAGCACATGACCGGCCGCGAGCTCGACGAGTCGCGGATCGTGAGCACGCTCGACGAGTCGGCGCCCCCGATGCTCGAGGTCGTCGGCCTCTCCCGCCCCGGCGCCTTCCACGACGTCTCGTTCTCGGTGCGCCCGGGCGAGATCCTCGGCATCACCGGACTCCTGGGCTCGGGCCGCACCGAGATCGCGGAGGCCGTCTTCGGCTCCCAGCCCGCCGCCTCCGGGATCATCGCCGTGGACGGAGCGCCCACCGCGGTGCGCAGCATCCGCGACGCCGTCCGCGCCGGGATCGGCTACGTGCCGGAGGACCGCCTCTCGCAGGGCCTCTTCCTGGAGAAGCCGATCGCGGACAACATCATCGCGGGCTCCCTCGACGCGCACCGCACGCCGTGGCGCTCGCTCGACAAGCGGCGGATCCGCGCGACCATCGACCGGCTCTTCGCCGAGCTGTCCATCAAGGCCCCGAACCCCCAGGCGCCCGTCCGCTCCCTCTCGGGAGGGAATGCGCAGCGCGTGGTGATCGCGAAGTGGCTGGCGACCGACCCGAAGGTGCTGATCCTCAACGGACCCACGGTCGGAGTCGACGTCGGCTCCAAGTCGCAGATCCTCGAGCTGCTGCGGCGCGAGGCCGCCCGCGGGATGGCCGTCGTCGTGATCTCGGACGACGCCCCCGAGCTGGTCGCCTGCTGCCACCGCGTGCTGGTCGTCGCCCGCGGCCGCATCGCCCACGAGCTCCGCGGCGACGAGATCACCGCCGAGAACCTCCAGAACAGAATGGCGGTCTGACGTGTCCACGCTCCGATCCCTCCGAGGCGCGAACAACGAGGGCGTCCTCGCCCTGGTCCTGGTCGCCCTCGTGATCGTCATGACGGCCGTGAACCCGGTCTTCTTCAGCGCGACGACGGGTCTGTCGATCCTCCGCAGCGCCACCGTGCCGCTGATCTTCGCGCTCGCGGTCCTGATCGTCATCGTCTCCGGAGGCATCGACGTCTCGTTCGCGGCCGTCGCGATCTTCTCGGCCTACACGGCGGTCAGCGTCACACTCGCCACCGGGCAGGACCTCCCCGCGCTCGCGATCATCGCGATGGCCGTGGTGATCGGCGCGGTGCTCGGCCTGGTCAACGGCTTCGTGATCGCGAGGTTCCGGCTTCCCACACTGATCGTCACGCTCGGCACGCAGGGCGTGTTCGTCGGTGTGATGTACACCTTCGTCGGCGCCCAGTACTACGCGCAGCTGCCCCCGTCGCTCGCGGCGCTCTCCTCGGTCAACGTCGTCGACGTGGCGACCTCGGGCGGCCGCGCGGCCCTCCACCTGATGACGCTGCTCGCCGTCGTGCTCGCGGTCGTGGTCTGGCTGATGCTGACGCGCACGATGTTCGGACGCTCGCTCTACGCGATCGGCGGCGACATCGAGGCCGCCCGCCGGGCGGGCTTCCGCGTGGTCAGGACCCAGCTCTCGGTCTACGTCCTCGTCGGCGTCCTCGCCGCCCTGGCCGGGATCGCGCACATGGTCCTCGGCCGCAGCGCGAACCCGCAGGACCTGGTGGGCGACGAGCTCGACATCATCGCCGCGGTCGTCCTCGGCGGCGCGTCGATCTTCGGCGGCCGCGGGTCGGTGCTCGGCACGGTGCTGGGCGTCGTCCTGATCCAGGTGATCAACAACAGCCTGCTGCTCGCCGGCGTCCCCAGCGCCTGGCTGCGCGCCGCGGTCGGAGTCCTGCTGATCGTCGGAGTCGGCGTGCAGGCGATCGCCGCGCGCCGCAAGGCGAAGCGGGTCCGGCCCGTCGACGACGACGTGAGCCACGAACGAGAGAGCGCGAGGGTCGCATCATGACCGACGGATCCCGGACCACCTCCGAGCACCCGGCTCGGCGCATGAACGACCGCCTCGACGCGTTCACCCGCGGTGTCGTCGGACGCGCCGCGGGCAACCGCGGGACGGGCCGGATGCTCATCGCGCTCGTCGTCGCGGTCGCGATCTTCGCGATCGCCAACCCCCGCGTGTTCCTCAGCCCGCTCAACCTGCAGAACATCGGCGTCGCGGCTCCCGAGATCGGCGTGATCGCCATCGCGATGATGCTCGCCATGCTCACGGGCGGCATCGACCTCTCCCTCGTGGCGATCGCCAACCTGTCGGCGGTGACGATGGCGACGATCTACTCCCAGGTCGCCGCCGCCGACCCCGCCGCCGCGGAGGCGATGACCGTGCCGATCGTCCTCGCGGGCCTGGTCGTCGGAGTCCTCTGCGGCGCCCTCAACGGATTCCTCGTGAGCGTCGTCGGGATCACCCCGATCCTGGCGACCCTCGGCACCATGCAGATCCTCAACGGCATCGCGGTGGTGTGGACCGGCGGGACCACGCTCTACGGAGCACCGTCGGCCCTGACGACCTTCGGCATGATGGCCGTCGGGCCCGTCCCGGTGCTGTTCCTCGTGCTGCTCGTGGTGGCCGTCGCGGTCGCCCTGCTGATCAACACGACCTCCCTCGGCCGCAAGGTGCAGCTGGAGGGAGCGAACCCCGAGGCCGCGCGCTTCTCGGGCATCCGCAGCGTCAGCGTCCTCTCGCGCAGCTACATGATCGGCGGGCTGCTCGCCGGCGGCGCCGGAGTGCTGTTCCTCGCCCGCAACCCCACCGCGTCCGCCGATTACGGCTCCTCGTACGTGCTGCTCGTCATCGTCATCGCGGTGCTGGGCGGGACGAACCCGTCGGGCGGCTTCGCCTCGGTCGCCGGAGTCGTGCTCGCCACGCTCACCCTCCAGGTCGTCTCGAGCGGATTCACCGCTCTGCGGCTGACCTCCTACGAGTACGCCATCGCCCAGGGCGTCCTCCTCATCGCCGTCATGGTCCTCGACTCCGTCACCGCGAACCGGCCGCGCCGGCAGCGGGCGACGGCCCCGACCCCTCCCGCGCCCGCGCGGCCCACCGTGGACGCGTCCACCAGAACGGAGCACCAGTGAAGAAGATCATCAACGAGCCGAAGGACTTCGTCGACGAGTTCGTCGAGGGCATCCTGCTCGCCCACCCGACCCTGGTGAAGACGCCGGGCACCGACCTGCGGATCCTCGCCCGCGCCGACGCCCCCGTCGCGGGGAAGGTCGGGATCGTCACGGGCGGCGGCTCCGGCCACCTGCCGCTGTTCAAGGGCTACGTCGGCACGGGGCTGTGCGACGCGGTCGCCATCGGCAACGTGTTCTCCTCGCCGTCGTCCGCGCAGATCCTGGAGGCGACCAAGGCCGTCGACGGCGGCGCCGGCGTCCTCTACCTGTACGGCAACTACGGCGGCGACGTCTTCAACTTCGACCTCTCGGTCGACATGGCCGAGCTCGAGGGGATCCGCACGCTGACCGCCCTCGGACGCGACGACGTCGCCAGCCAGCCGAAGGAGCGGGCCGCGGACCGCCGCGGAGTCGCCGGGATCTTCTTCGCGTTCAAGGCGGCCGGCGCCGCCGCCGAGCGCGGGGACTCGCTCGACGAGGTCGCGGCCGTCGCCGAGGACGTCATCGAGCACACGGCGACCATGGGAGTGGGCCTCTCCCCGACGATCCTCCCGATGACGGCCAAGCCGAGCTTCGAGCTGGCCGAGGACGAGATGGAGATCGGGATCGGGATCCACGGCGAGCCCGGCATCCACCGCGGCGCCCTCGAGTCGGCGGACAGCATCGCCGAGCACCTCACGGAGCGGCTCGTCGCCGACCTCGGCATCGGCGAGGGCGACCGCGTGGCCGTGCTCGTCAACGGCATGGGCGCCACTCCCCTCGAGGAGCTGTACCTGCTCTACCGGCGGGTCCACGGGCTCCTCGCCGAGCGCGGCGTCACCGTCGCGAAGAACTACATCGGCGAGTACGCGACCAGCCTCGAGATGGCCGGAGCGTCGATCTCGCTCCTCGCCCTCGACGACGCGCGTCTCGAGCTGCTGAACGCTCCCGCCCAGTCCCCCTTCTTCCGAGAGGTCTGATCACGATGAACGGAACCGAACTCAGCTCCGCGATCGCGAAGTGCCTGGTCGTCTTCCCCGAGCACGCCGACGAGCTCGGCGACCTGGACCAGGCGCTCGGCGACGGCGACCTGGGCATCACGGTGTCGCTCGGCGCCAAGGCCGCCCGCGAGGCGCTCGCGCTGCTCCCGGACACGGCGACGCCGACCGAGGTCGTGCTCGCCTGCGCCAAGGCCTTCGCCAATGCGAACCCGTCGACGATGGCCGCACTCGTCGCGGGCGCGCTGCTCGCCGGCTCCCGGGTCTGGGGCGACGCCGCCACCATCGGCTCCGACGACGTCAGCGCCTTCGCGCTCGCGGCCGCCGAGTCGATCAGCCAGCGGGGCAAGTCGCAGGTGGGCGACAAGACGATCCTCGACGCGATGTTCCCCGCGGCCGAGGCGCTGCGCACGTCGGAGCCCGGCCCCGCCGCCCTCGACGCGGCGATCGCGGCCGCCGAGCAGGGCGTGATCAGCTCGAAGGAGCTGCAGTCCCGCCGCGGCCGCGCGTCGTGGCTGCAGGACCGCAGCATCGGCCTGCAGGACCCCGGAGCCACCGCCTACCTGCGGTTCCTCCAGTCCTGGAAGGCCGCCAATTCCGACCAGGGGGCGGAGCTCCCCGCGGAGACGACCTCCGACACAGAGATGAAGGTGCACTGAGATGGCGAGAATCGGATTCCTCGGACTGGGGACCATGGGACGCGGGATGGCGGACAACCTCGTGAAGGCGGGGCACGACGTCACCGTCTGGAACCGCAGCGCGGTCCCCGAGGTCGCGGGAGCGGCGACGGCCGGGTCCGTCGCCGACGCGGCGGAGGGCGCGGACTTCGTCCTCTCCTGCTTCGCCGACGACACGGCCGTGCGCGAGGTCGTGCTCGCCGAGGGCGGGCTCGCCGGCCTCGTCGATCCGTCGACGATCGTCGTCGACCTGTCCACGATCAGCCCCGAGGCCAGCGACGAGGAGCGCGCGGCGTTCGACGCCCGCGGCGTCCGCTTCCTGGACGCCCCGGTGTTCGGCTCGAAGGGCGAGGCCGCGGCGGGCGGGCTCTGGGTCGTCGTCGGAGGTGACGCCGAGGTCTTCGCCGAGGCGCGGCCCGTGCTCGAGGCGATCAGCGAGACCGTCCACCACATCGGCCCCGGCGGCTCCGGTGCTCGGATGAAGCTGGTCGGCAACCTGATCGTCGCGTCGCAGCTGCTCGCGCTCGGCCAGGCGCTCACCCTCGCCGAGAAGGGCGGGCTCGACCTGCACAAGGTGCTGGAGGTGCTCGCCGTCACCGACTTCAAGTCGCCGATCTTCGACGGCGTCGGTCCCTCCGTCCTCGCCGGCGACTACTCGCCGTCCTTCGCTCTCGCGCTGATGCAGAAGGACGCGGGGCTGATCCAGGCCTACGCGGACAGCGTCGGCGCGCCCGTCCCCGGCGTCGCGACGGCCCGCCACTACATCGACGAGGCGATGGCCGCCGGCTTCGGCGGGGAGAACGCCTCGGCGCTGATCAAGGCGATCGCCGCCGAGGCCGACGTCGACCTGACCCGGCGCTGACCCTCCGCCCCGGGGGCCCCTGCCCGGCCGTGACGGCCGCCGCAGGGGCTCCCCCGGCACCCTCCCCGTCCCGGCCGCGCCGCGTGCTTCACTGGAGGGATGACCACGCGTGACGACCACATCGCCGACTTCGCCGAGTTCCTGACCGCCTCCCCCTCCTCGTACCACGCGGCCGCCGAGGCGGCACGGCGCCTCGAGGAAGCCGGATTCACGGGGCTGGACGAGACGCAGGCGTGGCCCGCGGAGCCCGGCCGGTACTACGTCGTCCGCGACGGCGCGATCATCGCCTGGCACCTGCCCGAGGGCTCCGGGGCGACCACGCCCTTCCGCATCCTGGGCGCCCACACCGACTCCCCGGGCTTCATGCTCAAGCCCCGGCCGACGATCGGCTCGAAGGGCTGGCTGCAGGCCGGTGTCGAGATCTACGGCGGCCCGCTGCTCAACTCCTGGCTCGACCGCGAGCTCGAGCTGGCCGGGCGCGTGGTCACCCGCGACGGCTCGACGCGCCTGCTCCGGACCGGTCCGCTGCTGCGCATCCCGCAGCTCGCGATCCACCTCGACCGCACGGCGAACGAGGGCCTCACTCTCGACCGCCAGAAGCACACCGTCCCCGTGTTCGGCGTCGGCGACGCCTCCGAGGTCGACCTGCTCCAGCTGCTCGCCGCGCACGCCGGGCTCGACGAGGCCTCCGACATCGCCGGCTACGACCTGCTCACCGCCGACACGCAGGAGCCGCGCCGCTTCGGCCTCGACGAGATGTTCCTCGCCGCCGGTCGGATGGACGATCTCAGCTCCGTGCACGCCGGCCTCGTCGCGCTCCTCGCGGCGAGCGCCGATCCCGCGGCGCCGCCCGCGCACATCAGCGTGCTCGCCGCCTTCGACCACGAGGAGCTCGGCTCGGCGAGCCGGTCCGGAGCGAGCGGGCCGTTCCTCGAGGACGTCCTCTCGCGCATCGGCACGGCCCTCGGCGCCGGCGTCGACGAGCGCGCCCGGGCGATCGCCGCCTCCTGGTGCCTCTCGGCCGACGCGGGCCACTCGGTGCACCCCAATTACTCCGAGAAGCACGACCCGGCGAACCAGCCGGTCGCCGGGAAGGGGCCGCTGCTCAAGATCAACGCGACGCAGCGCTACGCGACGGATGCGCGCGGTGCGGCGCTGTGGGCGGGCGTCTGCGAGCGCGCCGGCGTCGGGTACCAGGAGTTCGTCTCGAACAACTCGGTGCCGTGCGGATCCACGATCGGCCCGCTGACCGCGACCCGGCTCGGCATCTCCACGGTCGACGTGGGAGTGCCGCTGCTCTCGATGCACTCGGCGCGCGAGCTCGCCCACGTGGACGACCTGGTCGCCCTGACCGCGGCGATCGAGGCGTTCTTCACTCCCTGAGCCGGGTCCGGCGCGCCCGGGGCACCGAGGCCTTGAGCAACCGCCGGACGGGCCCCGCGGCTCCGCTCAGTCGCCGGGCGGCCGCCGGCGCTGCTGCTTCGTCTCGGAGCGCTGCTGCTTCGCGGCGAGCCGCCGGCGGGTGGAGCCGCGCGTGGGCCGGGTCGGGCGCCGCGGGGCGGAGGGAGGCGCGAGGGCCGCGGTGATGATCCCGCGGAGCAGCTCGAGGGCCGTCTCGCGGTTGCGCAGCTGCGAGCGCTCCTGCGCCACCGTGACGGTGACCGCTCCGGAGACGAGCCGCCGCCCGAGGCGCTCGAGCAGGCGCGAGCGCTGCTCGTCCGAGAGGGCCGTCGACTCCTCGACGTTCCAGGTGAGCTGCACGCGGCTGTCGGAGGTGTTCACGTGCTGCCCGCCGGGCCCGGAGGAGCGCGAGAACCGCCACTTCAGCTCCGATGCGGGGACGACGAGCCCCGGCCGCACCTCGAGATCCATGCGGCAAGCCTGGCACGCGCCCACCCCGGAGCGGGAGCGCCGGCGATCCGCTCCCGGGTGCGGTGTCCTCTTCCGGACGTGTCCGCTACAGGCTCTTGTCCCCGCAGTGGTCACGTCCGGACACTGGAGAGGTGCCCGGGCGGGCGCATCGGCCGACTCCTCAGGGCCACCCGAAGGCGTCGAGGGGTCGGCCGCACGGCTCGGTCCCGCGGGGGCTCAATCGCGCGGCACCGTCTCGGCGAGGTCGATCTCGCCGTCGTCCAGCGCTCCCGGCTCGAGCGCCTCCGGATCGACGAGCACCGGCTCTCCGGCACCGGCGTCGCCGTCGCGGGTGCGCGAGTCGGCCGCCCACGCCGTGCCGAGCGCGAAGAGCGTCGCCACTCCGTAGTGCTCCATCGCGGCGGCCACGCGGCGGCGGCCGGTCCGCGGATTCATGCCGAGCCGGTGCGACGCGGTCTCGAGCGTGACGCCCTGGCGCATCAGCCGGAGCAGCGGCAGCCAGCTCTGGTCGACGGCTCCGATCGGAGCGGCCTGCCGCCACAGCACCTCGAAGTACGACTCGACCAGACCGGCCAGCGCCGCATGGCGCACGCCGAGCACGCTGGTCGGCTTCGTCTCGCCCCGCTCGAAGGGGACGGCGAGGTGGTCGCCGTCGACCCAGAACCAGCTCGGCGGGCTCTCGAGGAGCCGGTACTCGACGCCCGCCGCCTGGTACGCCTCCACCCGGGCGAGCACCCGGGGGTCGCGCGCGCCGGCGGCCGGCATGATGACGCGCACCCGGTCCTTCGCCGCGAGCGCGTGCCCGAAGCGGATCGCCCGCTCCGTCGGCGGGTCGAGGAAACGCTCCACGTTCGGGAGCACCGCCACGAGTGAGCCGGAGTCGCGGCGGACGAGGTCGAACCAGAGGTCCTCGGACGCGTGCGGACCGTGGCGGAGGAGGGTCGGCACGGGATCCGACGTGTCCTCGCCGACCCGCCAGGCGCCGAGCAGCATCGGCAGGCCCGCGACGACGCGCTCGATCCCGTCCAGGGACTCCCTGCCCGCTCGCCGCGCCGACTCCGTGTGCCGGGCGATGGCCGCGGCCGCCCACTCCATCGGCGCCGGGAAGTCGAGCTGCTCGCCCTCGCCGCCCATGAGCCCCCGGCCGCGGAGCCGCTCGATCGCCGCAGCGACCTCGGCCTCGTCGATGTGGGTCAGCTCCGCCGCGTCGGCCAGCGTCGCCGGCCGTCCCCGCAGCAGCGCAGCCAGGAGTCCGTCGTCGTCCATGCGTCTCCTTCGCCGTGGGCCGTCACCCGAGGGTGCCGTCTCCGCGGTCGAGGAGCAAGGGACGCGCGGCGGACGGCGGGGAGCGGCCAGGCGGGGGCGGGGGATGAACTCGTGACGAGCACGGACCTCGGCTCACCTGAGGACTTCCAGCGGAATCCTTCTTCTTCGCTCTCGATCGCGATCTTTCGCAGTGGCGCCTCGTCACCGGGAAGGCGGTGGTCACTGCGGACGTCCGGGATCGATCAGGAGCCCGGTACTGCGGTCACTCGGACAGCAGCGGGATCGAGCGGCCCAGGCGCCTGCCGTACTCGGCGATGGCGCGGCCGACGGGGAGCCGCTCGGTCTCGTAGCGCTCGAGCGCCTCGTCGACCGGGTGCCGCGCGAGAGAACCAGCGAGGGCCAGCGCGTCGCCCGCCGCCTTGGCCGCACCCATGGCCGTGTGCGGCCGCACCGTCACGGCGGCGTCACCGAGGAGGGCGACCCGGCCGCGGACCGTCCGCGGCGGGACGTAGTCGACGATCGCCTGCAGGAAGGGCTGCGGCTCGGCCAGGACGGCAGCCGCGAAGGGCGGCGGTAGGCGGTCGAGCGCGTCCTCCTCGAGCCGGCGGCGGAGATCGTGGGCGAGATCGCCGGGCGCGAGGGACACGCTCTCCGGCGGACGGCCGGACGCCGTCATCACTCCGCGGAGGGCGTCCTCCGCGAGGGGCCGGTACCAGACCCAGTTGTAGCGCCGTCGGCCGGGCTCCACCTCGCCGGCGGGTCCGGGGACGAGGTATCCGAGCATGTGCTCGCCGGGCGCGGTGTAGAAGGCGAAGCGTCCGAGCAGAGTCGCCGCGGCCTCGGCGGGGAGCGCCGACTCCGGGATCAGCCCGCGCCAGGTCGAGTAGCCGACATAGCGGTTCCCCGGCGCCTCGGGCGCGACCGCCGCGCGCACGACGGATCCGAGGCCGTCGGCTCCGATGACGACGTCGAACTCCAGGCCGCTCCCGTCGCGCAGCTCGACGACGACCGGGTCCGTCCCGGTCGAGGGGCGCACCTCGGCGACGGCGTGGCCGAGGAGGTAGCGGTGGGCGCGGAGCCGCGAGCGGAGCGTGTCGTAGAGGTGGTCCCACGACACCTGCGTCTGCGGGGAGGGGTCGCGGCCGATCACGCGCCCGGAGCGGTCGAGGGTGATCCGCTCGTGCGCGACGACGCCGACCCGCGCCTCGTCGTCGCGGCCGATCGCGTGCAGGAGGTCGATCAGGTCCTGCTGGGCCACCAGCCCGGCTCCCCGCCGCGACAGCCCCGTCGCCGACCGCTCGAGGACCGTCACGCGGTGCCCGTCGCGGACGAGCAGAGCCGCGGCGAACAGTCCGCCGATCGAGCCGCCGACGATCCCGACGTCGAGCGGGCGCACCGCTCCTCCTGCTGCCATGAGCGCGACCGTACCGGCGAGCGCGCGGCGCCCGTTCCTACAGACGGCGGAACAGCGCCCCTCAGGCGCGGTCGTCCACCCGCAGCGATCGGATCATCCCGCGGAGCAGGCGCGCCGCCGCCTGCCGCTCCTCCTCCGTGAGCCCCTCCAGCATCCGCAGCTCCACCCCGCGGACGGCGGCGGACGCCTCGGCGAGGCTCCGGCGTCCGCGCTCGGTGAGCCGGGCGGGGAGCGCCTTGCCGACCGGAGCCGCGTCGGGGCGGGTGACGACGCCGTCGCGCTCCAGAGTCTGCAGCAGGACGTTCATCGACTGCCGGGTGACGAAGGCGCCCCGCGCGAGCTCCGAGTTCGAGAGGCCCGGCCGCTGGGCGAGGAGCTCGAGGCAGGAGTAGTGGGTGACCGTCATCCCGAGCGGGCGGAGCACGGCCTCCATCGCCGCGCGCAGGGCGCTCGACGCCTCCTTGAGGAGGTAGCCGAGCGAGGTCTCGAGGTCGATGCCGTCTTGACTCATGTCAGTATTCTGACATACGCTCCTGTGTGTCAGAAAGCTGACACAACCGAGGAGGAACCCCATGCCCGTCACCGGCCCCGACTTCGTCTCGCTCCAGGTCCGCGACCTCGCGGCGTCCCAGGCGTTCTACGAGCAGTACCTCGGCCTGGTCCGCTCGCCCGCCGGCCCGCCGCACGCCGTCGTCTTCACGACGACTCCGATCGCCTTCGCCCTGCGCGACCTCGCGCCCGGCATCGACCTCGACTCCGCCTCCCGCCCCGGGGTGGGCGCCGCGATCTGGCTGCACGCGACCGGCGTGCAGGAGATCCACGACGCGCTCGTCGCCGACGGGCACCCCGTCGTCGCGGCTCCGATCGACGGCCCGTTCGGGCGCACCTTCACCTTCGCCGACCCGGACGGCTACCACGTCACCCTGCACGACCGCGCCTGAGCGGGACGGTGCGGACCGAGCCTGAGCTGAGCGGGGCAGAGCGGGACGGGACGGGGCAGAGCGCCTCAGCCCATCGCGCGCAGCTGAGCCGCGAAGAGATGCAGCGAGCGATCGACCTCGGGCAGCGCCGGCGTCCGGTTGAGGTGCCCGTGGGGCATGCCGGCGGCCAGGTGCCCGGTCACGGCGACGCCCGCCTCCGCGAGCTGGCGCAGGAGCAGCTCCGCTGACCCGCGCAGCTCGTCGTACTCGTCCACGAGGACCGTGACCGGAGGCAGACCCGCGAGCGGCGCGGAGCCGGGCAGCGCCTCGACGGGGAGGTCGGAGATCCGCCCGAGGTAGGTGCGCACCATGCCCTCGATGCTCGACGGAGGGAAGCGGAGGACCGGCGGTAGCTCGCGCAGCTCGGCCGCGATCGCGTCGTCGACGGCGGGGTTGGGGAAGTGGGCGAAGGGGTAGGCCAGGAGCACGTGCTCCGGCAGCCGCGCACCGGCGTCGCGCTCGCGGAGGACCGCACCGAGGGCCAGGGCCGCTCCCGCGCTCGCGCCGCCGATCGCGACGGGTGTGGATCCGGACTCCGTGCTGCGGAGGTGCCGCCAGGCGGCGTGCACGTCGTCGAGCGGGACGGGGTAGCGGACGTCGGGGCCGGCGAGCCGGTAGTCGACGGAGACGACCCGGGCCCGCGCCCGGTGGGCGAGCTCCGCCGCGACGACGTGCGACTCGCGCATGTCGATGCTCCCGGCGGCGAACCCTCCTCCGTGCACCCAGAGCAGAGCGCGCTCGGGCGCGGCGGGCGAGTACACGCGCAGCGGGACCGGTCCGTGCGGGCCGGACGCGGTCTCCGTGACGACGTCGATCCCCTCGGGCAGCGACCAGGGCCCCGGATCCTCCTCGAAGGCGGCCATGCGGGCGGCCTGCTCGGCGTCGAGCGGATACGCGAGGCCGGCCAGGAGGGGCAGCCGGGCGGCGAGGTACGGATCGAGCGGCATCGGCGCCTCCTTCGGGGTCGGGATCGCGGACCACGCTAGCCCGGCCGCGGGTCCTCGAGCGGCGCCTGCTCAGCCGCGTCTCTGCAGGAGCAGCACGCCGTCCAGGAGCACGGCGGCCGTGCCGTCGGGAGCGGTCACGGCGCGCTCCCTCGTCTCGACGAGCTCCGCGGTCCACTCGGCGGGGTCGAGGGCCAGCTCGGCGAGCTCCTCCTCGGGGCCGACGAGGTGCATCGCTCCGTGGCGGTGGTCGTCGCCGCTCGCCCACGGCGGGGGCGCGGCGTGCGAGACGACGGCGAGGCGGCCGCCGGGAGCGACGACGGAGGCCGCCCGCCGCAGCACGTCGATCCGCGGGAACTCGGCCATCGAGTGCAGGAAGCTCGCCGTCACCAGATCGAACTCCCCCACGACCGGCCAGTCCTCGGCGAGGTCGGCCTGCACGAAGTCCACGTCGGCGCCCCGCTCGGCCGCGGCCGCGCGCGCCCGGCCCAGCGCCGTCTCGGAGAGGTCGAGCCCGGTCACGCGCCAGCCGAGCGACGCCAGCCACAGCGCGTCCGCCCCCTCACCGGCGCCGAGGTCGAGGGCGCGGCCCGGCGGCAGCGAGCCGACCAGCCCGACCAGCGTCGCGTTCGGCCGGCCCGACCAGATCCGATCGGAGTCGGCGTAGCGCGCCTCCCACTGCTCGCGTGCGGTGCTCATGCTGCTCCTCGTCCCCGGGCGCAGGGGCACCCGCGTCGAGGATGCCGCGCCGCCGCTCCGGCCGCCAGCCGTCGTGCCGAACCGGCACGGGCACCCGTCCCGCGGACGACACGGCCGGACGGAGCCGCGGCGCCGCGCGGACCCGCCGGACGCACTTCCCCGACACGCCCCGCGCCGATTAGCGTCGGTGCATGGCCCTCCGACTCGAAGAGATCATCGTCGACTGCACCGACTTCCGGACCCTCGGGCACTGGTGGCAGGAGGCGCTCGGCTGGGACGTCGTGGACGAGGACGAGGACGGCATCGAGCTGCTCGCCCCGTCGGGCCGCGGGCCGAGCCTCCTCTTCCTCGACGTGCCCGAGCGCAAGACCGTGAAGAACCGCCTGCACCTGGATTTCGTGCCGGACGACCAGGAGGCGGAGGTCGCGCGGCTGGTCGGCCTGGGGGCGACGCGGTCCGACGTCGGGCAGGGCGAGCAGTCCTGGGTCGTGCTCGCCGACCCGGAGGGCAACGAGTTCTGCATCCTCTCCGCTCGGGAGTGAGCGCTTCCACTTTCCAGGACGGTTGTCGGGAAAGCGCTTCCATGCGCATGCATCGAAAAAGATTCTGAAATGTCAAGGGTAGAACGATCGTTCTCGACTCCCTAGCATCGCCTCCGACGCGTTTCCCGACCGGGAGCGCGCGGAGCCGAGGAGTCACCGTGACCACCTACGACAGACCCGTCGCCGCCGTCGGCATGACGCAGTCGCAGCAGCAGGGCGAGCTGCTCGCCGGCCGCGCCCTCGAGAACCGCGCCGTCGGCCTCTACGCGTACGCCTACCGCCTCACGCTGTCGGACTCCGCGGCGAGCGCCGCCCTCCGCCACGCGGCGGTCACCGTCCGCAGCGGACGGCCGCAGGGACTCGACGACACGGGCGCCCTCGACCTGATGCGCTCCGAGGTCGGACGCGCGAGCGTGCAGCGCGGCGGCTCCGCGATGGAGCGCGCCGAGCAGGCCCCGTCGGCGATCCGCGAGGACGACCTGCTGCGCTCGGGCTTCCACCGCCGCCTGCACGCCCTGCCGACGCTCGAGCGCCAGGCCTGGCTGCTCCGGCACACCGGCGGTCACGACGTCGACGCGATCGCGGCGATGCTGCAGGAGCCGGCGGAGCGCATCCGCTCGGCCCTCGCCTCGGCCGCCCGCACGCTGGTCGAGGGCGAGCTGGCCGAGAGCGAGTCCGCGGAGTAGCGCGGCACGAGGTGCCCGAGAGACGCCGGGTCCAGCCGGCGGCGCCCCTCAGGCGTCTGGGACCCGGCCGCGACTCGGCGCGACCGGGAGGACGGGGTCAGTCGAGGTAGTCGATGTCGTCCCACGGCTGGTGGACGTCACCGGTGTCGCGGTCGTCGTCCGGCACCTCGAGCTCCTCGAAGATCACCGGAACACCCGTCGAGATCAGGACGCTGACCTGGCGGTTGCCCACGATCACGAAGTCGACGAGGCCTCCTCCGGCCTGCGTCGCCTCGGTCGCCGACCGCTTCAGCTCGGCGACGTCGGTCCCCTGGGACAGCCCGTAGGTCTTGCCCTCGATGGTGACGGTGGTGCGGATCATGTGGCGCTGCTGCTCCTCGGCTCGATGGGTTCAGCGTACGAATCGAGACAGAGCGCTGCCAGGCCTTGCGGTGGACGCCCGCGGCTGCCACGGGTGAAGGGGCCGGCTGAGGCGAGCGGCGTCCGGAGCCGCGGCCGGAAGCAGCGTGACGGGCCGCTCGGGCGGATCCGCCGCTCCTGACCTCGGTTCCGGACGTCGGGCGGCGGAGTCAACCGGGCGCGCTCCACGGAGCTCCCGCCCTAGCGTGGAATCTGTCCGCACGTTCCGCATCCAGCGACAAGGAGGATCCGATGACCGAGAAGAACACTCCCGAGGACCCGCAGACCACCGACCCCGAGCACGTCGACCCCGAGACGGCCACCGACCCCGAGGGCGACCCGGTCGAGAACCCGTCGGGCTGACGCCCGCACCGGAACGGCCCGCGGCCGCCGGGACACCGCTGAGAAGGCGGCGTCCCGGCGGTCGCGGGCCGTTCCCGTGTCCGGCGCCGCCATACTGACGGAGTGCAGGCCGAGGACGACGAGCGCAGGGATCTCGAGCGGATCCTGTCGGCCCGACCCCGCGACGACGGCGCCGACCGGGACGAGCGGCGCGAGGCGCTGCGACGGCTCGGCGAGCTGGAGGCGGAGGACGCGCCTCCCGGAGTGACGCAGACCGGCGCCGCGCCGTCCGGAGCGCAGCCGGCCGCGGCGCATCCCGGGACGGCGACCGACTCGCGCGCCCCCCTGCCGGCGACCGCACTCCCGCTGTCGGCGACCGCCGGCTCCGGGACTCCGGAGTCGCCCGCCGAGCACCCCGACGGGCCGGCCCCGCGGACGCCGCACCCGCGCCGCCGCCGCCTCGTGCTCGCTGCCGCGATCGTCGGCGGAGCCGCGGTCGGCGCGATCGTCCCCACCGCGCTCCTCCTCCCTCCGCCCGCGGACCCCGTCGCCCCGCCGACCGCCTCCGCGGATCCCGCCGACCGCTTCGCCGCGCTCGTCGAGGGCTGGGAGCCGACCACCGACGTCCCGCCGGGCCTCGCCCTGCTCGCCGGGGAGGCCGTCGTCTACGGCTCCGGGTTCGACACCGCCGAGAACGACCGCCTGCTGATCACCGAGCCGAACGGCACCACGGTGTGCCTCGCCGTGCAGCGCCCGGACGCGTCCTTCTTCGCCGGCTGCACCGGCTCGGAGGCGTTCTTCGCCGGGGAGCCCCTCCGGGTCAGCGGCACGACGCTCCGCAGCGGCGCCCCGGTGTACACGCAGATCCTGCTCCGCCCGGACGGGACGATCGAGGGCGGCTACCAGCTGGTGCCGGAGTCGCCGCAGCCCGAGGCGGAGGACCCCGGAACGGTGGAGTCCGGGTCGGCGGACCCCGCGACCAGCGAGCCCTGAACCGCCGGGCCCGCGACCAGCGAGCCGTGAGCCTGCGGCCAGCGAGCCGCTAGGCGCGCGTCGCCTCCGCCGCGTCCGCGATCACCTCGGCCGCGGAGGCCGTCCGCTCCCACACCGCGCGCTGCCGCTCGGCGCCCGTGCCCCGCGCCAGGACCCGCTCGACACCGCACGCCGCGACCTCCTCGTCGCCCGACTCCGCCAGCGCCCGACCCGCGTGGTCGAGCAGGCGCGCCAGTACCGCGGAGGCGGGGGCCGGGCAGCCGTCGACCGGATGGATGAGGTCGCCGGTCGTGCCGTGGCGGCTCGCCAGCCAGGAGGAGACGGCGATCACCGGAGTCGGCAGCGGCACGGGCGGGACCCCGGCGCCCGCGTCGCGCACGGCCGTCTCGGCGAGCGCCCGGATCAGGACGGCGATCAGCGCCGAGTCCTCGGCGCGCAGCGGGACGTCGGCGATGCGCACCTCGACGGTCGGGTGCGCGCGGGAGAGACGGGCGTCGAAGTAGAGCATCCCCTCGTCCAGCAGCACGCCGCAGGAGGTGAGGGAGGCGACGACGCTCCGGTACTGCTCGAGGTCGCCCCAGATGCCGACCGGGCCGGCGGTGGGCCAGCGCCCCCACGACTGGTAGCGCCAGCTGGCGAAGCCGGTGTCGACGCCGGCGCTCAGCGGGGAGTTGGTGCTCAGGGCGAGGAGGGCGGGCAGCCAGCCGCGCAGCCGGTCGAGGACCGCGATGCCCTCCTCCGGCGACCCGATCCCGACGTGGACGTGCAGGCCGCAGGTGAACTGCTCGCGGGCGACGAGGCCGAAGCGCTCGGCCATCCGGTCGTAGCGCTCGTCGGCCGAGAGGTGCGGCTCGAACGCGGCGGGGCTGGTCGCGACCGCGACGGCGCGGGCACCGACCTCGCGGGCGGAGTCGTCGGCCAGGCGGCGGCCCTCGCGCAGTCCGGCCAGCAGCGCGTCGTGCGTGCGGGCGGGAGCGCCGACCGCCTCGATCTGCTCCGCCTTGAGCTCGGCGGCCAGGGCGACCGCCGCGGAGCCGCGGACGGAGCCGAGCAGCAGCGGCGCCGCGGGCGTCGGGAGGAACGTGCCGGCGTCGACGAGGAGGTACTCCTCCTCCACCCCGAAGGTGCGGGCGCTCATCGGAGCGCCTTCCGCCCGAGTCCCCCGCCGCAGCCCACCCGGTCATCCCACCGTGCCGGGCGCCCGCCGAGCAACCGTCCTCGGCCGATGTTCAGCGTCGGGACGCCCGCGACGCCGGTCCGCGGGCGGGCTGTCAAGGCCGGGTGCAGCGGGGCGCGGAGCGGCAGGATCGGAGCACACCCAGAACCGGAGGTCCCCGTGCCCGACAGCACTCCCGAGCAGGCCGAGTACGACGTCGCCGTCATCGGCGCAGGACCCGCGGGGACGGCCGCCGCCCTCCGCGCCGCGGAGCTGGGAGCGCGCGTGGTCGTGCTCGAGGCCGCGCGCGTCGGCGGCACCTGCGTCAACACCGGCTGCGTGCCCACCCGCGTCCTGGCGAAGACGGCGCGGATGATGCGCGAGACCCGCTCCGCCGGCGACTACGGGATCGAGATCGGCACTCCCGTCCTCGACTGGGCCGCGACCGTGCGCCACGTGCACGAGCGCGTCGACCTGGTGCGCTCGATCAAGCGCGAGGCGCAGCGGTTCGAGGAGGCGGGGGTCGACCTGATCCACGAGGGCCGCGCCCGCTTCGTCGACGAGAGCACCCTCGTGCTCGACAGCGGCCGGCGGATCCGCGCGCGCTCGATCATGGTCTGCGTCGGCGGGCACTCGCGGCGGCTGCCGATCCCGGGCGCCGAGCTCGCGACAGTGCCGGAGGACGTGCTCGGGCTGACCGAGCTGCCGCGCCGCGTCGCCGTGATCGGCGGCGGCAACACGGGCGCCCAGCTCGTCACCGTCTTCAACGCCTTCGGCTCCGAGGTGACGCTCCTCGACGTCGCCCCGCGGATCCTGATGACCTCCGACTCCAGCATCTCCGAGCACGTCGCGTCCGCCTTCGAGCGCCAGGGCGTCCGCGTCCGCACCGGGATCGAGACGGTGTCGGGCATCGAGCGGCAGGACGACGGCTCGCTCGCGATCGCGTGGCGCGAGGGCGGTGAGGACCGCACGGCCGAGGTCGACGTGGTGATCATGGCCACCGGCTGGCCCGCCGACGTCGAGGACCTCGGACTCGAGAACGCGGGCATCGAGGTCGTCCGCTCGGCGATCCCCGCCGACCAGTACTTCCGCACCGTCGTGCCGCACATCTTCGCGGTCGGCGACGCGAACGGGCGCGACATGCTCGTCCAGGCGGCGCAGTTCGAGGCGGAGGCCGCCGCCGAGAACGCGGTGCTCGGCGCGAACCGGCGCACGCCCCAGTTCCTCCTGCCCGCGGGCGGATTCACGGACCCGGACTACGCGGGCGTCGGCTTCACCCAGGAGCAGGCCCGCGAGCGCGACCCGCAGTGCGTCGTCGCCTCGGTGCCGTTCTCGCACCTGGACCGCGCCGTCATCGACGACCGCGAGAACGGGTTCCTCACGCTGATCGCCGACCGGCGCCGCGAGCTGCTGCTCGGCGCGCACGCGGTCGGCGAGAACGCGATCGAGGTCGTGCAGTCGGTGACCACGGCGATGGCGGCCGGAGTCGACCTCGCGACCCTCGCGAACGTCCGCTTCGCCTACCCCACTTACAGCGCGGTGATCGGGATGGCGGCGCGCGCCCTGCTGGCCGAGCCGGCGCGCCCGACCGAGCTGGACTGACGCGCTACCCGATCCTCGGAGGCGGCGCCAGCCCCGAACCGGCGGCCCGCCGCCTCCGAACAACTGGAGACGGGCACTCCGCCCGCCCCGCCGAGAGGAACCCCTGTGCCGATCCCCGCTGTCGACTACAACCACGTCCGACTCACCGTCCGCGACATCGCCGTCTCGCGCCCCTTCTACGACTCCGTCTTCGGCTTCGACGTCGCCTTCGAGGCGCCGCCGGCCGACGCGTCGCCGGAGGAGAAGGAGCAGCTGGCGTTCGTGTTCGGCGGCGTGATCTACCAGTTCCCGGGCGGACTGCTCGGCCTGCGCCCCGTCGCGCCCGGCGACGACCGCTTCGACGAGGACCGGGTCGGGCTCGACCACGTCAGCTTCACCGTCCCCGACCTCGACGCGCTGAAGGCGGCCGCGGCCGTGCTCGACGACCTCGGCATCGCCCACGAGCCGATCAAGGACGCCGGCGGCATGAGCCTCCTCGAGTTCCGCGACCCCGACAACATCGCGCTCGAGATCACGTCCCCGAGCTGATCGGAGCAGCGCGCGTATCGAGATCTCCACGCACGAACGGGCAGGTCTCGATACGCCGCTTCGAGCTACTCGACCAGCAGAAGTCCCCGACATGCTGATCGAGTAGCGCGCTCAGCGCGCGTATCGGGATCCCCGCGCACGCCCGGAGAAGCGGACTACGGACGACGTCGACGGTACGGAGTCGTCGTCGACACCCGGACCAGGCCCGCGCGCTCCAGGATGGGCCGCGAGTACTCGGTCGAGTCGCTGTGCACGAGGGTCTTCCCGAGTGCCTGTGCGGAGGCGGCGCGGGCGGCCGTGACCAGGCCGTAGAGCCCGCGTCCGCGGTACTCCGGCAGCGTCGCTCCGCCCCAGATGCCGGCGAAGGCGGTGCCCGGTACGGGCTCGAGACGGCCGCCGGACGCCATCCGCCCGCCGACCTCGGCGACCCACAGCTCCATGCCGTCGCCGCGCGCGAGGCGGGCGACGAGCGAGTCCGCGATCGACACGTCGACCTCCTCCTCGAAGGCGCCGTCGATCATGGCGCTGAAGGCGCGGACGTCCGGCTCGTCGACGACCCGGCGCAGCACGACCCCCTCCGGGACCGGCCGGTCCGAAAGCAGCGCCTCGACCGGACCGATCATGATCGACTCGGCCTCGTCGGGCGCGAAGCCCTGAGCGACCAGCGCCTCGTGCAGGCCGGGGGCCTCGTCGTGGCCGCGGGTCTTCCACTCGACGCGGGTGATGCCGGGATCGGCGTCGAAGTGCGCGCAGGCCGCGGCGACCAGGCGGGCGATCTCCGCGGAGGAGGCGCCGGCGAGGTCGCGGTAGGTGACGAAGCCGCGTCCGCCGGCGAAGGTCACCAGACGCAGAGGCCCTTCGCGCGTCACGGAGACGGCGCTCGGGGTCTCTGCGTCGGAGCGGAGCTGGTCGTCGTAGGCGCGGAGGTAGTCGGAGCTCATCGCCCCGACGCTACCCCCGGACCCGGGCGATCAGGTCCTGGATGAAGGGAATGACGTCCTTCGCCTGATCGACGCTGGCGAATCCGGTGGCGACGAGCGGCCAGATCGAGCCGATGAGCGTCGCGATCACGGCGGCCACCGCGGCGACCCAGGCGAGGGCCGCGTTGCGGGAGAGGAACGCGACGGCGAGGCAGGCCAGGCCGACCGCGTAGCTGAGGACGATCGAGAGGACGATCGCGCCGACCGGGACGTCGAGCGCCCCGGCCGTGGTGCCGTCCGCCGCGCCGATCAGCCCGAGGACGGGCAGCAGCACGGCGACGACGACCACGAACGAGAGCACGACGCCCGTGCCGAGCGCGATCCAGGCCGCACGCGGCTTGCGTCGCGCGCCGTACGAGCGGGTGCGCACGGGACTACTCCCGACCGGCGGCGGACGACGCGCGGTCGTCCTCGGAGCGGTGGGCGTCGGCGTCGTCGGACGCGTCGTCGCGATCGGCCGCGGCCTCGTCGCGCTCGGACTCCTCCGCCGGAGCGACCTCGACGGTCGCGGTGCGGGGGTCGCCGTCGTCGTCGACCGGCTCGACCTGGACGCGGACCACGAACTCCGCGGTCTCGACGACGGCCGGGGCCGCGTGCGTCTCGACGCGGGGGTCGTCCTCGTCGCGCTCGGCGGCGCGCTCGTCATCGGCCGTCTTCTGGGCGGCTGCGCGCTCGTCGCGCTCGTCGGCCGCGCGGTCCATCGCGTCCGCGGCGTCGTCGGCGGCGTCCGCCAGGCGTCCGCGGGCGGAGTCGACGGCACCGGAGACGGCGTCGCGGGCGTTCCCGGCGGCCTCCTTGGCGGAGTCGCGGGCGTCGGACGCGGCGCGCTTGGCGGTGTCGACGAGCGGCTCCTCGTCCTCCTCCGGCTTCTCGATCGGGTCGAACGGGCCGTGGACGTCGGTCGCCTCGACGTTGACGACGACGTGGCCGCCGGCGACCGGCTCCGCCACGCGCTGCACCTGATCGCGCACGGCGTCCAGGACCTCGCTGACGGGGTGGGGGTACTCGACGACGAGGTCGATGTCGACGGTGGTGACGCCGTCGGCCTTCGAGACCGTGACTCCGGGGACGGTGCTGGTGCCCAGCACGCGGCGGGAGGCGCGGTCGAGGCCGCGGGCGACGGCTCCACCGAGGTGGTGGACGCCGGACACGCGCTGGGCGCTCTCGCCGGCGGCGGTCGCGACCCGGCTCTCGGTCGACTCGGGCTCGGACGGCTTCCCGTCGCGGCGGGCGGACTCGCGCCGACTCTGCTCGTTCGGGGTCGGCTGCTCATCGGTGCGGATGCGCTCGACGGTGCCGGGCTCCATCGGATCGGACATGGGGTGCTCCTTCAGAAAGACTTCCATCCCGCCTGAGCGGGGCTCTCCGGCCCTCCCGATCGGGAGGGCCGGACGGTGGTGCCGGCGGCTACTGCACGCGGGCGGTGCCGCTCATCTTCGTCCGCAGACCGCTGACGATCTGGATGACGACGGGCGTCTCCTCGCCGAGGAGGGCGTCCCACTGGCGGACGGCCTGGTCGACCGTCTGCCGGGTGCGGGCGGGCGAGGCGCCGCGGCGGGTGTGCGCGGTGACGCGCAGCACCTTCTGGTGCTTGATCTCGAACGCGGTCACGTCGACCGCGACGATGGACGGCTCCTGCGACAGGGCCTCCTCGAGGACCTGCTCGGCGACCTTCGCGTCGATGGTGACGGAGCCGCCGGTGGGCGTCCCCGCTCCCTCTCCCGAGCCGACGCGCAGCAGCGTGGAGGTGCGGCCGCGGCCCTGGCGCACGATGAAGCGCACCAGCAGCAGGATGAGGACGAGCGCGACGACCGCGATGACCCAGAGGATCCACGGGGTGCCGCCCGAGAGGGCCTGGCTCGTGGGGTCGGCCGCGTCCTGCGCGGCGGTGGACACGTTCTCCTGGACCTGCGGGAGCAGCGACCCCACCGCGACGGCGCCGCCGGCGAGGAGGAGGACGAGGCCCACGACGAACAGGAGCAGCCGGTTGAGGAATCGGTTCGTGGTGGTCATCAGCGGACCGTTCCCTTCTCGGACAGGCGCACCTTGGAGCGCAGGCGCGGGGTGCAGTCGAACGTGGCGAGCTCGGCGTCGACGGCCTCGCGGATCGGCGTGACGTCGACGCTGCGGCCGGAGGTGCGGGAGACCGTCACGTCGACGACGCGGGATCCGACCGACACCGACACGTTGTCCGGGTCGACGTCACCGGCGTAGCCGGCGGTGCGGGCGACGGCCTGCGCGATGACGCGGTCGTCGACGATCGCCGCGGTGCGGTCGGTGCTGACGGCGCGACGGCCGCGACGGCCGGGCTTGAGCGACACGACGATCAGGACGAGCCCGATCAGCGCGAGCACGGCGCCGGCGGCGGCGGTCAGCGCGATGGGCGCCGCGGCCGCGTTGAGCAGCGAGGACGCTCCGTCCTGCGGGGCCACGAGCAGCGCGGGCTGGCCGAGGACGGCGAGGACCGCCTCCGTGCCCAGCCACGCGAACAGGAGGATGAGCAGGACGGCGAGGACGATCGCCGGTCCGGAGCGGGACGAGTGCGTCTCGCGCCGCACCAGGCGCGGGTAGAGCGCCCGGTCGGCAGTGGTGGGAGTCGTCACGACACCCTCCTTCGTTCTCGGAGGTCGGCACCGGTGATCCGGAGGTCGACCCGGCCGATCGTGGAGCCCGTCAGTTCGAGGCAGCGCGAGCGGATGGTCGTCTGCGCCCGGCTGAGTCGGTCCAGCAGCGTCCCGGAGGAGCGGCGGCCCGTCTCGCCCAGGGGCGTGACGTGGATGGGGGCGTGCGCGACGACGTGGAGGCGTCCTCCCTCGTCGTCGAGCTCGACGGACACGTCGGACGAGTTCACGTCCAGCGCCTCCGCGGTGACGGCCGACACGACTCGGCGCACGGCGCGCGAGCTGATCGTCGTGCGGCCGTGGCTGGCCTCGTCGGCCATCACCGCCGCGGTCACGAGGACCGCCGCCCGCGGAGGGTGTCGCCGAGGGAGCGCAGGTCGAGCTTGCCCTCGACGACCCGCCCGACGCCGTAGCCGATCGCCATGGCGAGGGCGACCCAGAGGAGCGCCCAGAAGCCGAAAACGAGAGCGGTCAGCGCGAGGACCGCGCCGAGGACCAGGCCGATGTGGGACGGAGTCACTTGACGCGGCTCTCGGTCTCGTCGTCCTTGTCGTCCGAGGGGATGAAGACGTCGGAGATGGTGACGTTCACCTCGGCGACCTCCATGCCGACGACCGAGGAGATGGCCTCGGAGACGGCGGAGCGGATGCTGTCGGCGAGCTTCTGCAGCGCGACGGGGTACTCGGCGACGACGGTGATGTCGGCGGCGACCTGCTTCTCGCCGACCTCGACGGAGATGCCCTGGCCGCGGTCCTGCGCGTTGATCGCGTTGCGGATGGCGCCGATGGCGCGGGCGGCGCCGTTGCCCAGGTCGTGCACGCCGGGGACCTCGCGGGCCGCGATGCCGGCGACCTTCTCGACGACGCCGTCGGCGATCGTGTTCTTGCCGGCCGAGGTGGCGGTGCCGTGCTTGGCCGAGGAGGCGTTGGCGAGGCTGGTGGGGGTGACGTTGGTCATGATCTTCTCCAGATGGTCAGAGGTCGTGGCCGGGGCCGCGGTGCTCACGATCCGTGGCACATGATGAAGACGTGGCCCGGGGCCCGGACGTCCCGGTGGCTCAGCCAAGGTGCAGGGAACGTCGAGCGCGGATGCGTTTCGCGGCCAGCGGGCTGCACAGGCCCCCGCGGAGCACTCGCGGAGCGGCCAGCCGAGTGCACAAGAGGTGGAGCACAAGGGGTTCGCGCGAGACGGGTGAGCGGAGTTCGCGGAGCCGGATTGCTCGGTACTCGCCGTGGGCACGCCGCCGCCAGCTAGAAGGCGCCTCCGCAACCGCCACCCGCGCCAAATTTGAGCCGGGAGCGTCCCAAGCACGTAGGGTCTCATCCGAGCGATGCTCAACAGAGCGGAACTTATGCCGATAATTCTGAGGAATTCGCGACGAATGAAGCGCGGAGCCGTTCTCGTTACCCTGCTGCTCTCAATCGTGACGGGTTGCTTCGTTCCAACCGCGACAGCTGCCGCGGCCGACGGAAGCACAATCGTCTTCCAGTGGAAGAATACCGAGAAGCGATCCCTGTTCGTCCGGTCAGGGGCTTGGAACGGAAACAAGGGCTTCGGTTGGGTAAAGATCCAGACCAAGCACAACATTCACAAATTTCAAACGCTCCGCTTCATCTCGAACAACCCAAAAGGTGCGACCTTCCAGGGGTCGGATGCTCTCTACGAGGCATACGCCAATAAGAAGGTCTGTACAGACGGGAAGTGCACCTACACGGACAGCATCCCCGTCAGGCTCGTCATGGCGTTTGAATATGTGTCCAATTACTACGGCGTCGACATCAACGGGACTCTCGGCGTGAAGACGAGCTACTGTATTGCGGACGATCGGTCAGGCGACTGCCCTGACTGGGTGGATCTAGCCTTCGCCGGTACCGTCTTTTCCACCAGTTCGGACAAATACCCTTCGGCGATGACCACCACCGTCGAAATGAGCTATTCGCCTCGAACTCGATTAAGCGACTGAAGGAAGGCAAGGAGAAGCAGGTGACTTCTTCCGACGTCGCCCGGTTCCTCGAGCACTTGCGGGCGCGAGTCGTAGACGTTCGCGATCCGCGCTCTGCAGCCCTCGTGTGGGTACTTGGAGTCGAGGACACGGAGGGTGATGCAGTCGTCCTCTACCGCGAGAGAGCGGGAGGTCCACTACTCGGGCGCCGCTACCGACTTCCTGAGTACGCGGCTCTGTTCGATATCGGGTCCTCGCCGGAGCGATTGGCCGACATTGCCTTCACCGACGATGTTTCTGACCCTACCGGCGGAGGAGTCGAGGATGCGGCCGCAGAAGAGCGAGCCGGGCTAGAGCCGGGCAGCGGGGTCCAGTGGGTATAAAGAACGAGAGTCATGACGTAACCGACGGACGAAACCAAACCGACACTATGCAAGACGGCTCGTAGGCGGCGGACGATCAGAACCCGATAAGCGTAGAAGATCCAACTGAGGTGCCACAAGATATGGCGCTGTGCTCTGGTCTTCGCGGCAGACATACCCGGTTGCCGGACAAGTACATTGTATCGGTTGGCTTCGGTAGACGGCTCAGGGTTATTTCGCCGTGACGGATGGTGGGGAAGAAGTTGCGAATCAAGAGGAGGTCGAACTCGAAGCCCTCGTGAACGGCATCGAGGTCATGTCGGTCTGCTGTGCGGAGGATGCGCGGACGGGATCCCCTGCTACGAGTCCGCGAGTGAGACGTTCTCGACGGAGTGAACGCCTCCTGCCGCGCCGTTCTTGCGTGGAGGCGCGCCGACACGATGCCCCCACCGGCGCCGGAGAGGCCTCGCGCTCCTCGATGAGCGAGAGGACATAAGCTCCCACACGTGGCAGCCGGCGCAGTGATGTACAACTTCGCGATACAGCTGGCTGATGTGGACCGCGGCGTCTACGAGGACATCACGTTGCGAGCCGCTCGGCACCCCTCCGAGACCGACGTGTACATGATGACGCGCGTGCTCGCGTACTGCCTCGAATACGTGGAGGGGATCACCTTCAGCGAGGGGATCTCGTCGACGGCGACCGAGCCGGCGGTGCTGGTCCGCGACCTCACCGGCAGGCTGACCACGTGGATCGAGGTGGGCGCGCCGGATGCCGAGCGACTGCACTTCGGGAGCAGACTGGCCGACCGCACGACGGTCTACACGCATCGCAACCCGGAGAAGGTGATCGCGGCGTGGTCCGGCAAGCGCGTCCACCAGCTCGAGCAGATCACCGTGCAGAGCTTCGACCAGGGGTTCCTGGATGCCGTGGTCGCGGTACTGGAGCGCCGCAACACGCTGACCGTGTCGGTCGTCGAGGGGCAGCTGTATCTCGAGTTCAACGGCGTGACGTCGAGCAGCGACATCCACGTGCATCAGCCGGGCTGAGCCGGCGCCGAGTGTCACGAGGTCCGTGTCCGGAAGACCGGTCGGAGGACACGATGGAGCATGACGGCAGAGCACTCGCCGCCGACGAGACCGATGTGCATCACCGGCCCTCACCTGTCGCGAGCGTGCACGTCCGGGCGGTGGTGACCTGGCTGGCGATCTCTCCTCTGGTCACCATCGGGATGACAGTGCCGGCCCTCGTCGCGGACGAGTGGCCTCCTGTTCTGCGGGCCTTCGTCCTGACCGCCGTCGTGGTGCCGCTCGCCGTCTACCAGGTCGTGCCGCGGCTGCTCCTCCTGCACGGCCGGATCGTCGCCTTCCGCGGACGTCGCCGAGCGGCCCGAGGCTGAGGTCGGACGCTGACGACTCCGGACGCCGAGGGGCTCGAGGCCGCTCCGAGTCGAGTGGGGTCCCGGAAGCCGGTCGCGGGCGATGGTCGCGGGGGATGCCTGCTCCTCGACGCTGCGGGTGTTGAGTTCGAGGAGTCCCTCGGGGGGTGAGCTCGGCGCTGATCGAGTCGATGATCCTTCGCTAACGCCGAGGGCCGCTTCCCTGAGGAAGCAGCGTAAGTGGCGGCGGAGTACCGGGCGCTGTGCCGCGGGTGAATGAGACGCTGCGACGACTGGCCGACCAGTGATCCCCAACGTCGCGTACGGCGGGGACATGGGCGGTCTCGTGCGCTACCTCGCGGGCGAGGGGGGCGCGAACGAGCACACCGAGCAGCACTTGATCGCGGGGAACCCGGCGATCATGGCGATGCACGGTGAGAGCGTCCTCGACCAAGCCGAGGCCGCCGCGATCGCGGCAGAGTTGAACGAGTACAAGAACTTCTTCGGCGTCGAGGTGACCCGCCACGAGAAGGTGTTCGACAAGGACTCCGGCGAGTAGATCGGCAGCAAGCGCGTCGCCGCTGACGTCTGGCACTGCTCCCTCTCGCTGCGTGCGGAGGAGGGGCAGCTCACCGATGAGCAGTGGGGACGGATCGCGACCGATTTCGTGGACCGGATGTGGTCCGCCGGCGAGTCCTCCGCAAAGGCGGACTGCCGGTGGATCGCCGTGCGGCACGGGCTGTCGAAGAACGGCAACGACCACATCCACATCGCTGTCTCCGCGGTGCGCGCCGACAGGACGAAGGCGCACGTCGCGTATGACAAGGCGCTCTCGCAGACGGTCAGCCGTCAGCTGGAGAAGGAGTACGGGCCTGCGGCATGGGCGCGTTGAATGCTCGCCTGGTGTGCGTCGGCAGCCATACGTGCTTTTTCGACCACTCCGGGCGGGAATCGGACGCCTGAGGCGGCCGCCTGGATCACCTGCAGAGGCGCTTGCAGGGTCGGGACCAGGAATGCTCGCTTGTCGAGGAAGAGCTGTGCCGTGGGGTCATCGAGGAAGATACCGTGCTCGATCGAGCGCACACCTGCTCGGAGCGCCCGAGCGATACCTGTCGTTCCCTGCGCGTGTGCGAGGACATACTTGCCCTGCTCCTCGGCCTCCTCCACGATCACGCGCAGTTCTTCTTCGGTGTACTGGGCGTGGCGCGGGTCATCGCTGGGAGTGAGTACGCCACCCGTTGCGCAGACTTTGAGGTGGCGCGGAACAGATCGCCGCCGCGCTCGACTGGGGCGACACCGGAATCTCCTGACGCCACGAGTGGTGCGCCGCGGGCTTCGGGACGGTCAGCACGCCCGAGTCCATGCCGGAAGGATCCCCCCCTCCCCCGGCGCCCGCCGTCGGATTCGACCAGGGTCTTCGATGACATGGAGAGCGTCCACCAGGATGGCAGCGACGGGTACGACAGCCAATCTCATCGGTGGTCGTTCAGTTGAGAGATCGAGAGAGGTTCCGGCAGGTGCCCGATCGCGGCGGCGTTGTGCGCCTCTAGCGCTTGGGAGGAGCGGACAGGTCCCAGCGGACCGGCTCATCCACTCAGAGTCCGACCGGACTTCGGTACTCGTATGAGACGGCGCCGGTCTGTCCTGAAAGCCCATGCCATAGATTCGAGACATGGTGAGCGCAGCCGGATCAGCACCAGGGCAGAGTCCCCTGCTCGTCCTTTCCAAGATCACCGACATCCTCGACGCCTTCACTCTCGAGTTCCCGGTCCTCACGCTCTCGCAGATCCGGGAGGCGACGGGCCTGCCGGTGTCCACCACGCAGCGGCTGGTCGTGAACCTGGTCGCCCAGGGCTTCCTCGACCGAGACGGCGACTCGTTCCGCATCGGGCTGCGGATGGCCTACTGGGCGGCGCCGGCGGTCCGCGGCATCCGCGCGGTCGACGTCGTCGCGCCCCTGCTTCGCGAGTTGCGCGACAGGACCGGAGAGACGGCGAGCCTCTTCCGATCGGAGGAGGACTACCGCGTGTGCATCGCCCTCGAGGAGACCCATCACGAGCTCCGGCAGGACAGCTACGTCGGCAAGGTCGCGCCGTTGACCGCCGGCTCAGCGGGCCGCGTCCTGCTGGCATGGAACGACGCGCTGCGGGCCGAGGTGCTGAACCGCTCTGCCTCGGACCTCGCGCACGAGAGGATCGCAGACCGGACCGACCTCGGAGACCTGCTCTCCGAGACGGCTCGGCTCGGCTATGCGATCACCGGCAATGAGCGCGTCGACGGGCTCACCAGCATCGCCGCCCCGGTGTTCGACCCGGACGGCCGCGTCCGGATGGCGATCAGTGTGAGCGGGCCGGTCGCCCGCATCGCCCCCGACGACCTCGGCCGGTGGACACCCCTGGTTCGGGAGGCGGCCGGGCAGGCGACGCGGCTCCTCGGGGGGCGTCGACCGGCGGCGGTCAGCTGACCGTCGCGCTGTCCCCCACCACCCACGGGAACGCCTCGGCCTTCGAGCGTGCGCCCTGGCGAGCCTTCGAGCGGTTCGGCTCGTCCAGCTCGGTCAAGAGGCTCTCGGATTCGCGCACCAGTCGCCCGAAGGCCGCGGTGTCCAACCACTCCGGGCGCATCGCGAAGAGGAGGTCCTCGGAGGCGGTGTTGCCGCTCGCTCCCGGCGCGAAGGGGCAGCCGCCCAGTCCGCCGAGGGCGCCGTCGACGACCGTCGCACCGGCCTGCACGGCGGTCAGCGCGTTGACGACTCCGGCGCCCCACGTGTCGTGGCCGTGGAAGACGATCTCCCGAGAGGGCGTCTCGGCGAGGACGCGGGAGACGAGGGACGCGACCTGACCGGGGTGCGCCTGTCCGAGCGTGTCGCAGATGACGATGTCCTCGGTCCCCTCGGCCCGGGCGTCGTTCGCGATCTCGATGATGCGGTCCTCCGGAACCATGCCCTCGAACGGGCAGGTGAAGGAGGTGGCGATGCACAGCTGGATCCGGCCGCCGACGCCGTGGGCGAGTGCGACGGCATCGGGCATGGCGTCGAGGCTGGCCTCGGTGGGGCGGCCGATGTTCGCGCGGTTGTGCGAGTCGGAGGCCGAGAAGCAGTACTGGAAGTTGCGCGCCCCGGCCGCCGCCGCCTTCTCGATGTGCCGCGGGGTGGCGACCCAGACCCAGCTCCGCTCGAGCTCCTCGGGAGTCAGCGCTTCGATCACCTCGAGCGTGTTCGCCATCGGAGGCACGACGTCGCCCCGCGCCATCGAGCCGATCTCGAGCTCGGGCACTCCCACGGCGAGGAGCGAGCGGGCGAGCCGGACCTTGCGCTCGACCGAGAGCATCCGTCCGGTGAGCTGGAGGCCGTCGCGGAGGGTGACGTCCCTCAGCCGTGCCGTCATCGGAGGTCCGCCCCGGAGTAGGTGCGAGTGGTGGGGGTGCTGCCCTGGATCATCGCCAGGACCTCCTCTGTGTCGTGCCCCAGTTCGGGAGCGAGGGTGCGGAGAGGGAGGGACCGGCCTCCGAGAACCGGGACGACGCCGGGGAACCCGACGCCCTCGATCGTGCCGGCGCCGGTCTCGACGTCGAACTTCTGGATCATGTCGCGCGCGGCGTACTGCTCGCTCGAGCTGATGTCGGCCGCCGTGTAGATCGGCCCGGAGGGAACGCCGCACTCGTCGAGGATCGCGAGCGCCTCGACGGAGGTCCGCGTCGCCGTCCAGGCGCCGATCGCGGCGTCGAGTTCGTCCCGCCGCGCCCAGCGCAGGTCGTTGGTCGCCAGCCCCGGGTCGGCGGCGAGATCCGCCCGGCCGATGATCTCCATGAAGCGCTGGAAGATCGCGTCCCCGTTGCCCGCGATGACGATGCTCGACCCGTCCGAGCAGGAGTAGGCGTTAGTGGGCGCGATGCCCTCCATCCGACCGCCCACGCGCTCGCGGACGATCCCGTGGGCCTGGTAGTCCGGGATCAGCGACTCCATCATCGAGAACATCGCCTCGTTGAGGGCGACGTCGATGACGCGCTCCTCAAGCGGAGCAGGTCCGAGGCCCGCCGCCCGTCGCGTCTCGCGCTGGAACAGCGCCATCATCACGCCGTACCCGGCGTACAGTCCCGCGATCGAGTCGCCGATCGAGATGCCGACGCGCACGGGTGGGCGGTCCGGGTCTCCGACGAGCTCGCGGAAGCCCCCCATCGCCTCGGCGACGGCGGCGAATCCGGGTCGCTCGGAGAGGGGCCCGGTCTGGCCGAACGCCGAGATCCGTCCGACCACGATGTCCGGGTTCGCCTCGTTCAGCACGTCCGGTCCGATTCCCCACCTCTCGATCGTTCCCGGGCGGAAGTTCTCGAGCACGACGTCGCACTCGGCGGCGAGCCGGCGCACGGCGTCGCGGCCCTCCTCGGTGCGGAGGTCGAGGGTGATCGACTTCTTGTTCCGGTTGATCGCGTGGAAGAGCATCGACGTCGTCGAACCGGCGTGCAGGCGCCACTTGCGCAGCTCGTCGCCGGTGCCGGGCCTCTCGACCTTGATCACCTCGGCTCCGAAGTCGGCCAGCAGCCGGCCGGCGGTCGGCGCCGCGATGAAGTTGCCGAGCTCGAGCACTCGGAGGCCGTCGAGCGGCGCGATGCGGGGTGCGGTGGTCATGATCCGGATTCCGATCGGGTCAGAGGAAGATGCTGAGGACGAGGGTGACGCCGAGGGCCACGATCGAGGCGACCGAGACCCCGACCGTGCACGTCTTGAGAGTGCCCCTCGTCGTCTGGCCGAGAAGCGACTGGAGCAGCCAGAACGTGTTGCTGGTGACATGGACGGCGAAGAGCGAGCCCGCTCCGGCCGCGAGGGCGATCAGGATCGGGTCGAGCCCGATGACGGGGGCGATGGGCGCGAGGATCCCCGCCGCGGTGATCGCCGAGATCGTCACCGATCCGACCGCGATGTGCAGCACGGCCGCGATCGCCCAGACGATCAGCAGAGGCGCGAAGCCGTTGGCGCTGAAGGCACCGCCGAGGATGTCGCCGAGCCCGGTGGCCGCGACGGTCGCCGCCAGAGAGCCGCCCACTCCGGTCAGGATCAGGATCTGGCCGCTCTCGCGGAATCCGCTGATCACCGACTTCTCGACCCGGGGACGTCCGACGGTGAAGCGTCCGACCGCGCTGGTGCCCAGGACCGCGAGCAGCAGAGCGAACACCGGGTCGGTCACCAGCTCGAGCGGAGCGACCGACACCTGTGCGATCTGCAGAACAGCGCCCGCAGCGATGAGAGCGAGGCAGGTCAGAAGCGGCGCGAAGAGCAGGAGCAGGGCCGGTTCGGTCCGGACGGCGTCGCGCTGCGCGGCGCCGACGCCCCTCGGAACGCCGCCGACCTTGCTGAGCCGCTCCCCCGCGGGAAGCGACGAGGTGTCCAGCGGCACGGCTGCGGGCACAGCCTCGTCGGACGCCTCCTCGTAGGGCGCCTCGTCCTTCTCCGGATTCCAGAACCCGAGACGGAAGAGGGTGCTCATAATCAGGATCGAGATGACGATCGTGGGCACGACGACGACCAGGCCGAAGAGGAGCATCGTGCCCAGCGGGACCTCGAGGACACCCGCGAGGGCCAGCGCGGCCACACCGGGGACCATCAGGACGATGCCGCACTCGAGACTGATCGCCATCGCCGTCGCGATGCGCGGAACACCCAGCCGCCCCAGGTGCGGAGCCATCCGGCGCGCAAGAGGAGCCGAGATCACGAGGAGCACGTCGAGGAAGATCGACTGCAGCAGCGTGCCGATCGTGAGCCCCATCGCATAGGGCAGGCCCTTCGCGCCGAAGATCCGGAGCAGGTGGGACACCAGCCGCTGGATCGCGTTCAGCTCGCTCAGCATCGAGCCCAGCAGCACGCCGAACGTGATGAGGAGCCCCACCTCGCTCATGATCGAGCCGAAGCCTCCGGTGATCGTGCTGATGGTCTCCGCCGGACCCAGCCCGGTCGAGAGGCCCAGGAAGATCGAGCCGATCACCAGCGCCACCGCCGGATTCAGGCGGAACCGCGTGATCAGCACGACGACGCCGAGGATGGCGACCGCCGTGATCACGAGGGTGAGAGTGTCTGACGTCATCGTCGTCCCATCAGGTATGTGCTCGACTCCGCCGTCCACGCTCCCCTCTGGAGCGACCCGACTCGGCAGTGCATTACCTACATTATGGACCTGAACCCACGATGTAAGCAACTGAGCGTGTGGCTGACGCTCGGTTGACAGATGCTCTCGACGAGCTGGGCGCGGGCAATGCCGTCTCGGTCCTCGATGCAAACGTCGACGACATCGAGTGCGCTCGCCTGACAATGAACCACCTGTTCGACCTCGGCCACGAGCACGTTATGAGGCAGGAAGCCTCTACAGTCGCGACCGGCGCGAACGCACACTCCGTTCGTCTGGCCGAGTGCAGCTAAGACCGAGGAGGGCGCGACCGGGCGCTGGCCTCGCCCTGAGCCTCGACTATCCCGGTGCCGTCGACGGTTGAGCTCGTCGATGGGCTCGTCGCGAGCAGCCTGGTCGTCCGCGAGACCGATCGGGCCGACCAGCGCGTCCGCCACCCACGCCACTGACCTCGGCCGCCCCGTCGTTCGCGAGCTGATGGCCGCTGGTCTCGAACTGGGCGAGGACGTGCTTTCAGGCCTGTCCCACGAGGAGCTCGAGACAGGCCTACGGACGATCAGCCGCGAGCTGTGTACCGCGCGCGACTGATCCCCGCGAGGCTCACCTGGCCGGCGCGCTGCTGTTGACAGGGGTCGCTCGCCCCATGGTGATCCCGTTTTCATTGAACGCGTCGACGGCGATCCAGTAGTCGTACCCGGCGTTGAGGTTCGGCAACCGGAGCGAGGTCTGTCCGTAGAGAAGCCAGCTGTTGTACAGCTTGTCAGGTGCGATCCCGTAGCGGACGTTGTAGCCCTGGGCGCCGTCACTCGGCTCCCACTCGAGCTGCGCGATGAGCTCATCTACTCGACGGGCAGCGGGAGCCGCGGGTGCCGGCG
The DNA here is from genome assembly GCF_002930975.1 of Rathayibacter sp. AY1A3. Lineage (NCBI taxonomy): Bacteria > Bacillati > Actinomycetota > Actinomycetes > Micrococcales > Microbacteriaceae > Rathayibacter > Rathayibacter sp. AY1A3. The sequence continues at coordinate 79,733 of NZ_PSTO01000006.1, forward strand.
CGTCTCCGTCCCCGAATCCGAAGACGCGGAGTCCGCCGACGGCCAGCGGGCCGCCGAACGGCATGCGCCCACCGGTCAGGCGGACGTAGCGTGCCGCACGGGCGTCTCCAGGACCGCGAAGGCATGGGGCGCCTCAGCCGAACCCGCACCGTGGTCGACGACGGTCGTCCAGTTCACTCCGTCGACCGAGAGCTCGATGCGGAATTCGGTGGGATGATTCCCCGCGAAGTGACCCCGGTACTGGCAATCGAACTGCTGCCCCGAGTCCGGCAGAGGTGCGATGGCGGCGAGGTCGTCGACCGCGAGGTTCACCTGGATCGCGTGAACGGTTCGCTCCGAGTGAAGCTCGAGGTGTAGCCACTCTCCGGGCGCTGCCGAACCCGCCACCCACCAGTCGCGGATATCCTCGTTGACCGCCGAGGCGGGATTGCAATCCGCCTTCGACGACGAGGCCGTGACCGTTGCTCCGAGCGATTGCAGCATCCACCCCGCGAAGGTGTCCGTCCAGGGATCGACGAGGCCGTTCGGGACGAGTGCGGGGTAGTCACCGAAGTTCTGAATGGAGAACAGCACGCCGTCCGAATCGAACCCACGAGACGAGATCACTCGAGTGCCAGAACCCACCGGACTGCGATGCGAAGAGGAAGAAGCGGTCCTGGAACCACACGATCGACGGGTCCGCCGCTTCAAGGTGCACCGTTCGGCCGACCCGATCAGGCCCGCCTTCGTGGATCTCCTGGAACCGGTAGGCGAGATTCAGCGAATTGCACACCAGTACCCGCGGATCGAGGGGTCGTCCTGTGCTGCTCCTGCGTGCTCATCGGGTGCGGGCCGGAGTGATGGTGAGAGTGATGTCGAGAGGGACCGTCGACGAGGGGCCGATGCCGATGTCGACCGTGGTCGCGTCCTGCGTGTCGGACCGCGTGGCGGCGCTCCAGTAGCGCAACTGCTCGGGGCCGATGGGGAAGGTGACGGTGCGCTGCTCACCGGGCGCGAGGGTGATGCGCTCGAAACCCTTGAGCTCGCGCAGAGGGCGGGAGGACGCACCGTGCCGCTGGTGGATGTAGAGCTGCGCGACGTCGTCCGCGGTGCGATTCGACGTGTTGCGGACGTCGACCGAGACCAGTGCGATGTCGCCGATGGTCATCGTGTCGCGATCGACGCGCAGCTCGGAATACTCAAACGTCGCATACGAGAGACCGTGTCCGAACGGGTAGAGCGGCGTGCTCTCCTCCTCGAAATACCGCTTCGCCTGGTCTTGTGGCGCGAAGGTACGCAGGTGCGAGTGGATGATCGGCACCTGCCCGACGTGGCGCGGCCAGGTGAACGGAAGGCGGCCCGCCGGCGAGTGCTCGCCGAGCAGGGTCGCGGCGATGGCGTCGCCGCCGCGCGTGCCGGGGTACCAGGCCTGCAGGATCGCGGGGACGTTCTCGTTCGCCCAGCGCAAGTCGACGGGACGTCCGGTGACGACGACGAGGACGACGGGTGTGCCGGTGGCGGTGATCCGCTCGAGCTGCTCCTGCTGGCGGCCGGGGAGATCGAGCGTCGACGTGGAAGCTCCTTCGCCGGCCTGGTTCTGCCGGTGGCCGACCACGACGACTGCGACGTCGGCCGCGGCGGCAGCGGCGACCGCGCGCTCGATCTCGCTCTCGTCGTCCCAGTCGTCCGGGGTCGAGGCGATGCTGGGATCCGCCTGGTCCATCGCTGTGGGGAACCTGCGCTCGAGGATTCCCGCGCCGGGCGCGTGGGTCACGGCGTCGCTTCCTAGCCGGGAGCGGAGACCGTCCAGGACGGTGACGGTCTCTGCGGTGTCGTGGTTGAAGACCCACGGCCCGAGCATGTCTCGGGGGCTGTCGGCGAGCTGCCCGATGACCGCGACCGTGCGGAGGCGCTCCGCGGAGAGCGGGAGAGCATGATCGGTGTTCTTGAGCAGGACGAGGGACTGCTCCGCGGCCACGCGAGCGATGTCCCGGTGCTCGCTCGCGCCGAGCACGTCGTCGACGGTCGAGGCGTCGGCGTAGGGCCGCTCGAACAGACCGAGGCGGAACTTGGCCTCGAGCACGCGACGAACAGCGGTGTCGAGGACGCTCTCGTCGATGCGCCCCTGGGCGACGGCCTCGGGAAGACGGGAGAAGGCAGCATCCGAGATGGCCATCTCCATGTCGAGTCCGGCCTCGAGGGAGCGGACCGCAGCGTCTTCCAGATCGCTGGCGAAGTGCTGCGTCTCGAGAGAGCGCACCGCATTCGCGTCGGAGACGACGAAGCCCTCGAACCCCATCTCCTCGCGCAGGACCTCGGTCAGCAGCCACCGGTTGGCCGAGGCGGGGACACCATTGAGGTCCATGTAGGCGCTCATCACGTTCGCCGCACCGGCGTCGATCGCCGCGCGGAACGGGGGGAGGTAGACGTTGCGCAGCTCGGAGTCGGAGACCTCTGCGTCGTCGTAGTCGCGTCCGCCTCGGGCGGCACCGTAGCCGGCGAGGTGCTTCGGGCCGGCGAGGACGCGGTCCTCTCCGAGGTCTCCCTGGAATCCGCGGACCTGCGCTGCCGCGACCTCCGCTCCGAGTACCGGGTCCTCTCCGGCGCTCTCGACGATGCGTCCCCAGCGGGGGTCGCGGGCGATGTCGATCATGGGCGCGAACGTCCAGTGGATTCCGACTGCTCGCGCTTCCCGGGCGGCGACCGTCTGTGCCCGCTCGATGATCTCCGGGTTCCAGCTCGCGGCGAGAGCGATCGGAGCGGGGAAGACGGTGCGGAAGCCGTGGATGACGTCGAAGCCGAACAGCAACGGAATCCCGAGGCGCGTCTGCTCAACGGCGACCTTCTGCAGCCGGGTGGTCACTCTTATGTCCGTGACGAAGAGGATCGATCCCACTGCACCCTTCTCCAGCACGCTGTCGACTGCTCTGGGCTGCTCGAGGAAGGCGCGGTGCTCCGGCGGAAGCGAGTCGATGTCGACGTCCGCGGGCGCCTCGGGAACGCCGAAATAGAAGTACTGCGTGAGTTGCCCGGCCTTCTCCGCGACGGTCATCCGCCCGAGGAGGTCATCGACGCGCGCGGATACGGACGCCGAGGCGTCACGGTACAGAGGAGTGGTCATGTGGGTCTCCAGTAGTGGAACGTCGGTCAGGCGGGAAGGACTCCGCGTCGGGCCTGATTCGAGGTGTTGAGCGCCGACTACGCCTGACCTCCCGGGGGAAGACCGCTGAACTCCGTCGGCTTCGCTGTCGAGGGTGGGTCTGCAGGGCGACCGGTCAGAGCATTCCATTGTCACGTGGCACTAAGTATTGGTGACGGGGGCGTCGCTCCGCAAGGTCGCTCGAGACGTCCTGCCGGAAGCAAGGGCATGCCGGTATGAGAGACTCCCAGCGTGACCATGGAGAGCTCGAGTCCTCGCGCCACGAGCCGAGATGTGGCCAAGCTCGCGGGTCTGTCCCGGACGACGATCAGTCAGATCCTCAACGGCAACGATGCCCGATTCCCGCAAGAGACCCGCGACCGCGTGGCAGCGGCCGCCGCCCAGCTCAACTACCGCCCCTCCCGCGCCGGGCGAGCGCTGGTCTCGGGAGTCAGCGACCTCATCGTGATCGTGGTGCCGAACATCACCTTCGGCACCCGCCTCCAGCAGACGATCGAGCGCTACTCAGCCGAAGCGGAACGGCTGGGTCTCAATGCCGTCGTCCGCTACGTCGGAAGCGACATGGCGGCAACGCTGACCACCATCCTCGACCTCCGCCCCGCAGCCGTCTTCCATCTCGCCGTCTTCGACCGCGAGACGACCGCCGAGCTCGAAGCCGCGGGCACTCCAGTTCTGCCGAGGTCCACCGGGAACCCCGGCGACTCGAGCGGCTTCGATCACCTCGTCGGCCGGATGCAGGCACACGAGCTCCTGAAGGTCCCAGCACGCCGCCTCATCTACGCGATCCTCGACGACGATCGGGTCGGTCCCTTCGGCATCCGTCGTGCCGAAGGAGTCGCAGAGGGTGCGGCGGACGCAGGCGCACCGGCGCCCGAGGTGGTGGCGGTTCCCCTCGATCTGGAGGGCGCCGTTGACGCTCTCGGGCCAGTCCTGCAGCGGATCGACGGACCAGTTGGCATCGCCTGCTACAACGACGAGGTCGCGATCGCCGTGCTCGCCGTCGTCCGCAGCCTGGGATGGAGCGTTCCGGACCGGGTCGCGGTCGTGGGAGTGGACTGCATCGACGTGGGACAGCTCATCTCGCCCCGGCTCACCACCATCGCGATCAACTTGGCCGGAATCGACGCGCAGTTCGTGGTGGAGCTCAACCACCTTCTTGGCCAGCCCGAATCCGACGGAGAAGCCGAGGCGCCGGTCGCGAACGAATCGCTCGTAGCGCTGGTACATGGCGAATCCAGCTGAGTAGCGCGTCGGTCTGGGACGGATCGGACAACAGGGGCGCCCGTCGGTAAAAAGTTTTACATCGAGAAATCTTTTACACCGTGCAATGATGCAGCTGTGACAGAACCCGGGCGCCGAGAACGCAAGAAGCAGGCCACTGCCGTGGCGATCCAGAGGGCGACCCTGGAGCTGGTCCGTGAACTCGGGCTGGAGGAGACGACGGTCGAGGCCATCAGCGATCGAGCGGACGTGACCAGCAGGACCTTCTTCAACTACTTCACCGGCAAGGAGGACGCAGCCCTCGGGAACATCAGGAGTGCCGGAGCGCACTTCGATCGCGATGCCATCCTCGCCCGTACCGGCTCCGCCTTCGATCGCGTGCGGGAGACGATCCGCGAATCGCTCGCCGACACCGGACCAGGAGAGGCGGAGCGGACGTGCCTCCGCCGAGAGGCCATGGGCCGCTACCCGCACCTCATCGCCCGTGACCACCGTCGGATGAGCGACGTCAGCGACGAGCTGCTCGCCATCCTCGAGGGGCTGCTCTCCGTCGAGGACCCCGACGCTCTGCCGGCCACCGTGCACCTCCGGGCCGTCACGATCATCACGGTCATCGGCGCCGCGTACAGCATCGCGGCGCAGCTCTGGAGCGGTGACATCGCGGGAACGAGGACTCTGGCCGAGCACTTCGACACCGCCTTCGACTCGATTGCCGAGATCGGGTCGCGGGTGCGCGCATCATGACGTCTCGGACTGTCGCCCCGAACCTTCCCGGCGACCAGGAGGCGCCCCGGCCTCGAGTGGTCTGGGTGTTCGTCGCCGTGCTGGTCACCATGCTCCTCGCGGCGCTGGACCAGACGATCCTGGGCACTGCGCTGCCGACGATCGTCGGAGAGCTGAACGGCGTCGATCACATGCTGTGGGTGGCTACCGCTTACATCCTCGGGGTTACCATCACGATGCCGATATACGGCCGGCTCGGCGATGCGATCGGCCGGAAGGGCCTCTTCCTCGCGACCATCGCGATCTTCGTCCTGGGATCGGTGGTGGGCGGCTCCGCGACTTCGATGGAGATGCTCATTCTGGGACGAGGGATCCAGGGCGTGGGCGGCGGAGGAATGATGCTCCTTTCGCAAGTGATCATCGCCGACGTGATCCCCGCCCGCGAACGAGGCAAGTACGGCGGCTACATCGCAGCGGTGTGGGGCCTGTCGTCGGTCCTCGGTCCGCTTCTCGGCGGCTGGTTCACAGATGCTCTGACGTGGCGCTGGGCGCTCTGGATCAACATCCCCCTGGGTTCCGCGGCCTTCCTCATCTCCTGGCGTCTCATCCGGCTGCCGGAAAAGCCCCGCCGACGGCCGCGCATCGATGTCGCCGGAATCACGCTGCTCGCTGTCGCCGTCTGTTGCGTCGTGCTCGTCACCTCCTGGGGCGGAACGCAGTACGCCTGGGGCTCCCCCGTCATCCTCGGCCTCGTCGCCGCATTCGTCGCCGCCGCAGCGCTGTTCGTCTGGGCCGAGCACCGAGCGGCGGAGCCGGTCGTCCCGCTCTCGCTGTTCCGGACACGCGCCTTCACGCTGCCCACCATCGCGGGCCTGATGTTCGGGCTCACCATGTTCGGCGCGCTCGGATACCTCCCGACGTTCCTGCAGATCGTGAACAGGATCGATGCGACCGCGTCCGGGATGCTGATGCTCCCCATGGTCGGCATGCTGATGATCACGAGCATCGTCGGCGGCACCCTCGTGACGCGGACGGGTCGCTACAAGTGGATGCCGATCGCCGGCTCCTTGACGGTGATCGTCGCGCTTCTGCTCTTCTCCACGATGAACGCGGCGACTCCGCCGGTGCTCGCCGCGGTCTACGTCGGGATACTCGGCGTGGGGATCGGCCTCGGCATGCAGGTCCTCGTACTGATCGTCCAGAACTCGCTGCCGGGCTCGATGCTCGGAGTCGCGACCGCGTCCAACAGCTTCTTCCGTGAAGTCGGCGCCCTCGTCGGGTCGGCGCTCGTCGGTAGCCTCTTCGTCGCGCGGTTGACCACGAACCTGCAGACCGGCTCGAGTGGCTCCAGCCTGCCCGAGGCGAACAGCCTCACGCCCGCCGCCATCAACACGCTGCCGGCCGCTCAGCATCTGCTCATCGTGGATGCGTACACCGACGCGCTCGCACCGGTGTACCTGTTCCTCGTCCCGCTGATGGCGCTGTCCGCCTTACTGATGTGCTTCGTCAAGGAGATCCCGCTCTCTACCCGCGTGCCCGACGAGATGACGGATTCGTCCGACAACCCGGTCTGAGACCGGATCTGGAGCCGAGCCCGGATCCGTCCTCAGAACCCGAGAGAGAGCAGGAATCGGAGCCCGCGCTCGACCTCCGGCACCGGATTCCCGTTCATGAAGACGTGGTTCACGCCGGGAAGGAGCACAAGCTCTGTCGACACTCCGCGCGCGATGAGCGCTGAGGCCAGGGCCTCGCTCTGCTGCGCCGGGACGATCCAGTCGCTGTCGCCGTGCACGAGCAGGAACGGCGGCGCGTCGGCTCGCACGTGACTGAGGGGGGAGGCGACCTGCCGACCCCGCTCGAGGACGAGCGCCGAGCCCTCGAGCAGTGTGCGCATCGGATCCGCAGCGTCCGGACCGGGATCCGGAAGCAGGGAGCGGTACTCAGCGGGGAACGCGTCACCGAACCGCGGCATGGTCTCCACATCGGAGACGCCGTAGAAGTCGATCACGGCAGCGACAGCGCTCGACACGTCGGTGACACCCGTGACGCCTTCCAGAGCGGAGTCGTTCTGAACGAGTCCGAGAAGCGCAGCCAACTGTCCACCGGCAGACTCCCCCCACGCAGCGATCCGGGTCGAATCGATGCCCAGCCGCTCCGCGTATCGGCGCACATACCGGACGGCAGCCTTCACGTCGTGAAGCTGGGCGGGGAAGGGGGCTTCTTTCGCGTGCCGGTAGTCGATGGAGACGACTGCGATGCCGGCGTCGATGAGCGGCTGGAACAGCACGCCAGGCGCCCACTCGAGCGGAGGATGCTGTCGACTGCCGGTGAGGAAGCCTCCCCCGTGGATCCAGACGACGGCGGGAGACGCGCTCTTCGCGTCAGCGGGTACGAACACGTCCAGCTCGATCGGCCGGTATCCCTCCACGACGGAGTAGATGAGGGAGCGGTGCTCGAGGGCGCCGTTCGGTCGCTGAGCGTCGATCGCTCCGGGCGGGAAGTGAGTCGACGGCGCCGACGCCGCGGGCGTCGTTGCGGAGCCGTCTCGGAAAGACGGCGAAGACGGCCGACCTGCGCGGGAGGACTGCATTTCGGTCATCGGATCTCCGCAGCCAGTCGTCGGCGCGCCTCGCGGCGCTCTCTTTGTCGGTCCGGGTCGGCCGTCGGCGCGGCCAGCACCAGGCGACGCGTGTAGTCGTTCTGCGGTGTGTCCGTCACCTCGGCGACCGGTCCGGTCTCGACGATCTCGCCCTTGTAGAGCACCGCGACACGGTGACTGATGTGGCGCACCACCGAGAGGTCGTGGGTGATGAACAGATAGGCGACGCCGGTGCTGCGCTGCAGCTCGATCATCAGATCGAGGACGAGGGCCTGTGTCGTCAGATCGAGAGCCGAGACGGGTTCGTCGCAGATGACGAGTCGCGGCTTCAGCGCCAGTGCCCGCGCGATGGCGACGCGCTGGCGCTGCCCTCCACTGAATTCCCTCGGGTAGCGGTACGCAGCATCCGCGGGCAGCCCCACGCGGGCCAGGAGTCCACCGACCGAGGCGCGGGCTTCCTTGGGGTCGACTCCCTGCCCGATCAGGGGCTCGCTGAGGATGTCGTCGATGCGCAGCGTCGGGTTGAGCGACGTGTACGGGTCCTGGAAGATCACCTGCACGTCCGTGGCCAGACCACGCCGCCCAGCGGCGTCGAGGCTGGTGATGTCCCTGCCGTCGAAGGCGATCCTGCCCCCCGTCGGCTTCGCCAGGCCGAGGATCGCGCGGCCGAGTGTCGTCTTGCCGGATCCCGACTCGCCGACGAGGCCGAGCGTCTCTCCAGCGGCGATCTCCAGTGAGATGCCTTTGAGCACCTCAGTGGCCTGGGACCGGAAACCTCGGCCCGGGTAGCGCAGTCGAAGATCCTCGACCGTGAGCAGTGGGTTCATTCTGTGCTCCCTGTGGTCTCCGTCTGAACGCGCGGAGGATCGGTGCGAACGGTGTCCTCGTCGAGAATCGCCCCGATGAGCTGCTGGGTGTACGGGTGCTGCGGGTGGTGGAACATCTCCCGCACGCCCCCGGACTCGACGAGCTCGCCCTCCCGCATCACGATCACGCGGTCGCAGAGGTCCGCGACGACTCCGAAGTTGTGAGTGACGAGGAGCACGCCCATGCCGTACTCGGCCTGCAGATCACGCAGGAGATCCAAGATCTCGGCCTGCACGGTGACGTCGAGCGCCGTCGTGGGCTCGTCGGCGATGAGGAGCTTGGGACGCGAGGCCACCGCGCCGGCGATCAGGGCACGCTGCGCCATGCCGCCGGAGATCTGGTGCGGATAGGAGTTGTAGGTCCGCTCGGGATCGGCGATGCCCACCCGGGCGAGCAGACCGATGATCGTGTCCTTCGCCTCCTTGCGCGACATGCCGGCGGAGATACCGGCGATCAGCTGATTGCCGACGGTGAACGACGGGTCCAGGTTGGACATCGGCTCCTGCGGGATGTAGGAGATCACGCCGCGTCTGAGCCGGCGCATCTCCTTCGAGTCCTTGCTCAGCAACGACTCTCCCGCGAGCTCGAGGGCGTCCGCGACGACGGTGGCCTGCTTGGGGAGGACACCGAGGATCGAGAAGGCCGTCTGCGTCTTGCCCGAGCCCGATTCGCCGACGAGTCCGACGATCTCGCCGGGCGCGACGTCGAGGGAGACGCCCCGGACGACGTCCTTCCTGCTCCCGTCCGACTGCGGATAGCTCACGCGCAGTCCCCGCACCGAGAGCAGACCGTGCGTCGGCGGGGTGTCGGACGCGGGTGCCTTCGCCTTCTCGACGACGGCCTCCCCCGTCTTGACGCGCTTGCGCTTGGCCTTCGCCTGCGGAGCGGAGAGGACGTCGCGGTAGGCGTTGGCCAGCAGGACGAGTGAGCCGTTGAGAAGGGCCAGGAAGCCGGCGGACCACAGGAGCTGCTCGGGGGCGACGTAGATGTTGACGAAGGCGTCCGAGGTCATGCCCCCGAAGCTCGGCTGGCTGACCGCGCCGAAGCCGAGGAAGGCGAGGCCCGCCTGCACACCGATCGCCGCTGAGGCGAGGAAGGCGAGGGCGATGACGATCGGACCGCGCACCACGTAGAGGACGTGGCGCGTCAGGATCCTGCGGTTCGACAGACCGGCGACGCGCGCCGCATCGACGTACAGCTCGTTGCGCACGCCCTGGACGAGGTTGCGGACGAGCCGGAAGATGCCGGGCGACAGCAGGAAGCCGAAGACGAACATCGTCGCCTGATAGGTGCCACCGGTGACCGGGAACAGCACGATGAGCAGAACGATCCCGGGAAAGCTCATGACGAGGTTGAAGACCCAGGACGACGCCGCATCGGTCCGCTTGCCGACGTATCCGGCGATGAGGCCGAAGGTCGTCCCGACCACGACGGCGATGCCTGCACCGAGGAGCGCGGAGATGAACGACACCTGCAAAGAGCTGAGTGCTCGCGCCCAGATGTCGCGACCGTACTGGTCGGCGCCGAGAGGCCACCCCGGTGTGCCCACGGGGGCGTTGATCTGCTCGAGGGAGGCGTAGGCGGGCGAGTGGGTGCTGAGCACGGGGGCCAGGATCGCGAGGACGATCAGCACGACCAGGATGAGGAGCGGGATGACCCCCATCGGCTTGCGCAGAAGGCGGATGAACGCCCCCGCCGGGCGTCGGGGGCCGGACGTGTCGGGTAGAACGGTTGCGAGGTCGGCTGCGGTGGTCACTGGGTCCTCACCTTGGGATTGAGCCATCCGTTGAGGATGTCGACGACGAGATTGACGATGACGAGGAGTCCGACGGCGAAGAGCGCGACGCCCATCATCGCGGGGAGGTCACCCTGGATCGACGACTGGTATCCGAAGGTTCCGAAGCCCGGGAGCGCGAAGACCTTCTCGATGAAGAGCGCGCCTCCGAACATGCCGATGAACTCGAGCGAGAAGACGGTGAGCCCCGGGGCGGCTGCGTTGCGGAGCGCGTGCTTGAGGAGGATCTTCCGCTCCGAGACGCCTCGGGTCCGGAGGGTCCGGACGTAGTCCCGCTCGAGCTGGTCGGCCATCGCTCCACGGATCTGGGCGCCGAGGGACGCGACTCCGCCGATCGCGAGCAGAAGGGAGGGGAGCGCGATGGACGCGAACCAGGCGGACGGCGACTCGGCGAGCGGAGTGAATCCCACCGCCGGCACCCATGCCAGCTGGATGGCGAACACGTAGACGAACACGATCGCGAGGACGATCCCCGGGAAGACGAACGCGATCGTGGAGATCCCCTGGAGGATCGTGTCCACGATCCCGCCTCGAGCCGCGGAGACCACTCCGAGGAGCGTGCTCAGCAGGATCACGAGGACCGACGCGACGAGGACGACGGAGAGGGTGACCGGCAGCCGCGTCGAGAGGGATGCGACCACCGGCTCGCTCGTGAAGTACGAGGTGCCGAGATCTCCTCGGAAGACTCCGGAGAGCCAGTTCCAGTACTGCTCGAGCACGGGGCGATCGAGACCGAGCTGACCGTTCAGCTGCGCGATCTGCTCGGGCGTCGCCGAGGGGCCGAGGATGTTGTACGCGACCGGCAGGTTCGCGCCGTAGGTCATGAAGAACGTGATGCCCGTCACGATGAAGATGAGGATGAGCCCGTCGCGGAGGCGACGCAGCAGATATGTCAGCATGATGACTCCCGGAGTGGTGCGGGGAGGACCTCCCGCACCACTCGATCGGAATGAGTGCTACTCGCCGGCCGGCGCGTAGGGCAGCAGGTTGAGGTTGTACTGCGTGGGAGCGGTGTACGTGACCTTCTTCGAGGCGACCCAGGAACCGTTGACCTGGTTGAGCGGCGCGTTCCAGAAGTTGTTCACCAGGTACGCGTTCACGTCCCCCCAGGCAGCGCCCTGCTCGTCGTCGGGGGCAGCGTCCGCCGTGGCGATCAACTGAGTGAGCTCGGGCGTGGCGGTGCCGAAGGGGTCGAAGATGCCGCCGAGCGAGGTCTTGACGTCGACGGCGTTGTTGGACGCCATTCCGTTGTACATGAAGTACATCGCGTAGTTCTTCGTGAACACCTTCGTGAAGAAGTCGGTCAGCGCGACGGACTCGTAGTTGACCGTGATGCCGATGTCCGACATGGACTGGCTGATGATCGAGTCGTACTGGGCCGAGTAGGGGGTGCTCGGCATGGTGACGGCGAACCCGTCCGCGTAACCCGCCTCGGCCATCAGCGACTTCGCCTTGTCGAGGTCGTACGACGCGACATCGAGGAGGTCTTCTGAGAAGGCGGAGTCGATGTCGCTGACGACCTGATTGGTTGCCGTGGATCCGTTGCCGATGAGCTTCGATGCGATCGTGTCGCGGTCCAACGCGAGGTTGATCGCCTGGCGGACGCGCACGTCCGCCAGGGCGGGCACGATCGTCCCCGCGCGGTCGGAGAGCCACAGGACGGCGAGGGAGGTCGGCTTGTTCTCTCCGGTGTCGAACTGGGCCGCGGGGTACTGCTCGACATCGTCGGCCGAGGGCAGTACGTCGAGCTGACCCGAGCGGAGTGAGTTCTGCTGAGCCGTGGGGTCGGCCAGGATGGAGACCTCGAGGTGCTCGAAGGGGTAGGCGGCGACGTTCCAGTTGTCCGGGTTCCGGTCAAGGACGTACTTCGAGCCCGCCACCGTCTTCTCGGTGTTGAGGATGTACGGTCCGGAACCGACGGGCTCCAGCTGGGAGCTCTCGGCGGTCAGAGCTTCGGGAGCACCGATGGCGCCGTTCGAGTTGGTCAGAGCGGGGAGGAACGCGGCGTCCGGAGCCGAGAGGTTGACGACGACGGTCGAATCGTCCGGGGCCTCCACCGAGGAGACTCGCGCCCACGCGGCCTGGCTCACCGTCCCCACCCTGAGGGCTTCGAGTGAGGCCACGACGGCTTCGGCGTCGGCCTTCTCGCCGTCGGTGAACGTCATGCCGCTGCGGATGTCGAACGTCAGCTTGGTGCGGCTGTCGTCGTACTCCCACGACTCGGCCATCCCAGGGATCAGCGTGCCGTCAGTGTCCATCGTGACGAGCGTGTCGTAGACCGCTGTGGAGAGCAGGTTCTCACTGCCGCCCCACTGCCCGACTGTGAAGTTCGACGGAGTTCCGCCCTGCGACAGGTGCAGAGTCTGCTCCGCGCCGCTCGATCCTTCCGGGGATCCGCCGGCGGTGCAGCCCGCCAGTGCGATCGCGACGGCGGCAGTGACCGCCACCGCCTTGAGTGCTGACGCAACCTTCATTCGTTGACTCCCTTGTCATGGTGTGGGTGTTGCTGCCTTCGATCACCGGGGTTCGGGGTCCTCCGGCGAGTTAGTGACACGCGACACTGGATGCTAGCCGACACGTGACAATAAAGTCCAGGATCGGACGTCGTCCGGATCGTTGGCGCTTGAGACGAGCGACTCCGGCGCTGATGTGACCGACCAGGAGAGCCTCCCGGCGACTGGTCCAGGGCGGAGGTCGACGAGAGCGGCCGTGGCTCGAGCCAGTCGCTCGACGTCGGTCGTCTCAGTCTCTGCCAGGTCAGGTCGCTAGGGCTCGTCGAGTAAATTCGCCGCGAGCCTGCTGCGACGCACGAGAGATCGCGGCGTGCGGCGCGATCAGGTCGGACCCGTGGAACGCGCCGACGCAGACGTAAAGGTCGCATCCTCCTCTCGTCGAAATGCCCTCGTTTGTCGCGAATCCGACACCAGTTGTTCGTCCTCTGCCAGAGCGGCAGCCTGCGGGGCGAACTGGTCGCTCATCGGAGTCGGGCGCGCAGGAACGTACGGACCTGGAGGACGTGCTCGTGGTCCTCGGGGGCGCGCCCCATGAAGAAGCCGTGCGGAGCACCTTCCCAGACGTGCAGTTCCGTCGTCACGCCGGCTTTCACAAGCTTCCTGTGGAGGCGAACGGCGTCGGAGAGGAGCATGTCGCGAGTGCCGGAGGTGATGATCGTCGGGGGGAAGCTGTCGTCGTAGTCGCCGAAGAGCGGCGAGATGTACGGGTGCTCCGCCGGGTACTCGCCCTTGTACAGAGCGAGCATGTTGGCGAAGCTCTCGGCGGTCGTGCCCTCGGCGTTCGTGTACCAGCTCTCTCCGCGGAAGGTGAAGTCCGTCGGCGGTGAGACGAGGGCGAGACCGGCGGGTGTGGGAAGGCCTTCCGCTCGTGCGCGCAGGACCAGAGCGGCTGCGAGATTCGCACCGCCCGACTGCCCCATGACGACGATGTCCTCCGGCGCGTGGTCCTCGAGGAGGAGACGGTAGACGGCCGTGCAGTCGTCGAGCCCGGCGGGGAAAGGGTGGTGCGGAAGCTGCCGGTAGTCCATCCCCCAGGTGGTCAGGCCCATGTTCCCCGCCACCAGCTGGGTCGACCGACGCGCGGTCGCGCCGCCGCCGAAGGTGAAGCCTCCGCCGTGCATGTTCAGCAGCACTCGGCGGTCGTCCCGGTCCGAGGATCGGGGCGTGGCGACGATGAACGTCGCGTCTCCGACGGTGCGCTCGACGAGGTCGACCTGCTCGTCGGACGGCACCGCTCCGACGGTGGCCATGGCCATCGTCTCCAGGACCTCGGGGACCGTCGACGCGGCAAGCGCTTCGAGGTACGCCCAGCCCTCGGCGTCGGACGGGGCGGGGGTGGGCAGCGCGGGTTGCTCGTGAACCGCTGCGAGGACCGCCTGCGCTTCGGGCGAGAGAGTCGACGGGATCGGGAATCGTGCTGCCATGAGGTGCTCCTAGAAAGTGGGATGAGGGGGTGGATGAAGAACGAGCATCGAGGGGCCGCTCCTGTGGGGAGGGGCTCCCGGGTGTCCGAGTGGTTACGAGTCGGCGGCTGTCACCAGTCGCAAGCACCAGGACCACCGGTACTCATGGTCGGTCAGTCGGAACTCCGGCCGCGTGTCCGGTCCGAGCTGGGCGGTGCCCAGGCCTCGGTGCGCGATGTCGAGCTGCACGATGGTGCGGCGGCTCTCCGGCAGCTCCCACCAGTGCGCGGCCGCCTCGAGCTCCTGGACGGTGTGGCGACCGACCGTCAGATGGAGAGGCGAGTCGTGCGTCGTGGTCACGACTCCGGCCGGGCCGGTGAGGCGCATCGACCGGACGTCGCCGCGTCCGCCGTTCTCCTGCGGGAGCACGTAGGGCACCGCTGCGTCGTCGATGCTCGAGCCCCATCGGCCGAGCAGCGCGGAGGCTCGGCGATCGGGATAGTTCTCCCACGGTCCGAGCCCCACCCACTCCAGGTCGTCGAAGGCGCCGACCAGCTCGAACTCGACCCCGACGCGCAGCCCGTCCACGGTGCCCGCGGGCAGCTGGACGGTCTCGGCGAACTCGAACTCGTCGCTCGAGACCTGGAGGATCCGCTGGGAGTGAAGGACCTCGTCGCCGAAGGCCGTGCGGTAGTGGTTGCGGATCAGGACGGCGCCGTCCGGCTCGTCGTCGACCGACGCGGACTCCCGGGTCAGCTCGAAGAAGCCGGTCCGGACGAAGCGCTGGTCGAGGAAGAAGGACGTGTCGTTGTCGACGAGCGCGCGCCACAGGTTCAGTCGCGGCGGAACGGCCAGCAGGGGATGCGCGAGCCGTCCGTCGGCGCCGACCGGACGACCCGAGGACGCACGGTGGGCCGAGCCGCGAGTGGTCCGCGCCGGCGTCGTCAGCTGGTGCTGAGCCAGGACGGTTCCCGCCGGAGCCCACACGGTGCCCTCAGCGGTCAGGACGTCGAGCGTGAGAGCGAGCGCGTCGTGGGAGCCGAGTCTGTCGCGCAGCGCCCGGGGTACCTCGACGCTCGCCGTCTCCCCCGTGCCGGCGTGGACCGGCACCGAGAACCGCTCCGTCGGCCCCTCCGTCGACTCGACGGCGAGCGCGAATCGGAACGAGGACAGATCGGTGAACGTCCAGCGGTTCAGGAGGCGCACGGTCCCCTCGAGCGCCTCCTGCATCGACGAGACGATCCGCACCGGGCTGAAGAGACCGCGGGCTTCGTAGAGCGCGGGCTTCGGTGTGCCGTCGGCGAAGACGACGCCGTTGAGCACGATCGGTCCGTCGTTCGGCTCGTCGCCGAAGTCGCCCCCGTACCGGTAGTGGCCGTCGCGGTCGCGGTCGAGCGCATGGTCCTTGAACTCCCAGATGAATCCACCCTGCACGCCGGGGAGCGATTCGATCGAGCGCCAGTAGTCGGCCAGGCCTCCAGTGGAGTTGCCCTGCGAGTAGGCGTACTCGCACATGATCAGGGGCCGGTCCGCTTCCGCATGCGCGGAGAAGGCCTCGAGGGCGGAGACGGGCGGGTACATGGGGCAGACGATGTCGGTGGCGGCGCGTCCGCCGTGCCAGTCGGCCGAGATCGCCCCCTCGTAGTGCAGCGGACGGGTGGGGTCGTATCCGCGCACCCAGCCGGCAGCCGCATCGTGGTTGGCGCCGTAGCCGGTCTCGTTGCCCAGCGACCAGGCGATCACCGAGGGGTGGTTCTTGTCGCGGATCACCATGCGGGAGACGCGGTCGACGAACGCCTCGAGGTAGCGGTGGTCGTCGCAGAGCTGGTCGGCGAACGCGTGGCCTTCGATGTCGGCCTCGTCGAAGACGTAGAGGCCGAGCTCGTCGCAGAGGTCCAGGAGCACCGGGTCGTTCGGGTAGTGCGAGGTGCGCACGGCGTTGACGTTGAAGCGCTTGAGCAGCGACAGATCGGCGAGGTGGTCCTCGCGAGTGAGGACGCGACCGGTCTCCGGGTGGAAGTCATGGCGGTTGACCCCCTGGATCCAGATCCGGCGGCCGTTCACCAGCAGGTCCCGCCCGACGATCTCCACTCGGCGGAAGCCCGTGCGGATCTCAGTGCGATCTACGACGGCGCCGTCGCGGTCGAGGAGTTCCACGAGGAGGCTCTCGAGGTGGGGTGTCTCCGCCGACCACGGCTGGACAGCGAGATCGGCCAGTTCGATGATCGCGGCGCCGGGGCGTTCGGCAGGGTGCATCGCCGCGTGGGAGGCGGCGGCGCCGGCCGCAGCCTCGGGTGACAGCGTCGCCCCGGCGGCGTGCAGGCTCATCAGGTCCATGATCCCGTCGGGGATCTGCGCCGCCGGGGGCCGACTCCGGTCCGGTGAGCTCAAGGGGATGGTCTGCGCCGTCCGGCGCGCACCGACGGGGCGCTCGACAGACCTTCCCGCGAGAACCGCTCGCACGGAGTGCGTTCTCTCGAAGCTCTGCTCCGCACCGCTGACTGTGGCGACGATCCTGGCGGAGCTGAGTCCGGTGCCGGGGTCGTGGTCCGCGACGACCGTCACATCCTGGAGCCGTACTCGTGGGAGCCTGTGGAGCTGCACCGAACGGCTCAGGCCCGACTGCCACCACTGATCCTGGTCCTCCAGGTAGCTGAACACGGACCACTTCGCGACGCGCAGCTCGAGCTCGTTCACGCCCTCCTGCATCTCCGCGGTGATGTCGAACTCGGCGGCGAGGTGCGAATCAGTGCTCTCCCCTACCGGCTCTCCGTTCACGCGGACCTGCAGGTACCCCTCTGCCGCACCCACGTGCAGTACGACATGGTCATCCCCGATTCCACTCAGCTCGAACGACCGGCGGTACACACCGGTCGGATTCGCGCTGGGGACGTGCGGGGGAACCAGATCGAACGGCATCGGGATGTTCGTGTAGTGCGGAGGGTCGCTCGCCTCGCGCATCGTCCACAGCTCCGGCACCGAGACCTCCTCCCATGCATCGCCCGGGCCGGCGTCCCAGGACGGGAGGAGCTGGAAGGACCAGCGCCCGTCCAGATCGAGGTACGGCGCACGTCGGATCGCCGTCATCGGGAGACGGCGGTACGAGACCACGCCGGCGTCGGGTCCGAGAGGACCGCTGTCAGGAGTTGTCATGGTCGTCATTCCTCCGAGTTCGGGCGAGTCGCGGGTAGGGGTCGGCTTCGGCCTGCGGGCGGGGAGAAGGCACGAGCTCCCTCCCCGCCGGGATTCCTTCTCAGACGACGCCGGAGGAACCGATGATCTCCACCTCGGAGGTCGCACGGATGTCGTCCGAGGCGAAGCCCACGGTCAGGGTCACGCGTCCGGCCTCGATGACGCGCCGGCCATCGAGACCGGAGAAGGCGAGCCGCGCGACCGGAGCCGAGAGCTCGATCGTCGTCTCCTCGCCGACGTCGAGTCCGACTCTTTCGAAGGCGATGAGCTGGCGCACGGGGCGCACGACCGATGCCTCCTCGTCGCGGGCGTAGAGCTGGACCACGGTGTCGCCGGCTCGGGACCCGGTGTTGCGGACCGTGACCGTCAGTGCCAGCCTGCCGTCGGGCTGCACGGTCGGCTCGGACGCTTCGGAGGTGAGGTCGAACTCGGTGTAGGACAGCCCGTGCCCGAAGGCGAACAGCGGACTCTGCGAGGCGAGGTCGTTGTAGCCGTGACGGATGCCGGTCGGGTGGTCGTAGCCGCTGCCGAAGTGGTGCCCGTGGTAGATCGGGATCTGCCCGATCGAGCGCGGGAAGGAGCTGGGCAGCTTTCCGCTCGGGTTCCTCTCGCCGAACAACGCGCGGGCGACCGCCTCCCCGCCCTCCTCACCGAGCAGCGGGGCGAGGAGGACGGCGCTCGACTGCTCCACGAGGTCCGTGAGCAGCAGAGGCCTTCCGGTGACGATCACGCTGACCACGGGGACTCCCGTGCCTGCCAGGAGTGCGACGAGCTGCTCCTGGTTCCCGGGGAGCCGGGGCTCGCTGGTGGACTGCCCCTCGCCGGCGGTGTTGTTGCCCACCCAGCCGGTGCGCTCGCCGAGCGCGGCGATGACGACATCCGCATCGCGGACGGCGTCCACCACCGCGGCCTCGTCGAGCGGGGTGGCCTCCGGATTCAGATCGCCGAGTCCGACGAAGACGACGTCGGGACGCCGCGCCTGAAGGGCCTCGAGCAGCGTCGGGGCGTCCGGGTGGAGCCGCTTTGCGGCCGCCTCGAACGTCGGCTCGATCCCCGGCATCCGCGCTTGAAAGATGTCGGTGAAGATGGCCTCCTCGGCCGTGATCCCGGGGATCTCGCCGGCCCGGAGCGCCATCGAGCCGCGGAACATCTCGATGTTCGACACCGACGTGTAGGCGCCGAAGTGGATGCGGAGCTCGTCGGCGGCAGGACCGACGACCATGATCCTCGCCCGGTCCTCGGAGAGGGGCAGCGTGCCGTCGTTGCTGAGGAGGACGAGGGACTGATCGGCGAGGGTCCGACGGATCTCGGCGGCGTCCTCTCGGTCCACCTCCGGAGTGCTGCTCGGCCGACGGAACTCCGGAATGAGCCCGGCCCGCGCCTTCGCGACGAGAGTGCGCTCGACCGCGATGTCGACGACGCGCTCGTCCAGGCGTCCGGACTCGACCTCCTCGACCAGTGCCGCGTACTCCTCGCCTCCGGGGAGATCCGCGTCGAGCCCGGCGGCGAGCGCCTGCCTGGCTGCCTCGCCGGCGCGCGGAGCGGTGTGATAGACGGTGCGCAGCATCGCGATCGACGAGTAGTCGCTGACGACGGGTCCGGGGAATCCGAGCTCTCCGCGCAGGAGGTCGGTCAGCATCCACCTGTTGGCGGCGGCGGGCACTCCGTCGACCTCGTTGTACGAGTTCATCACCAGCCCGAGGTCGGCTTCAGCGATGGCGCGGCGGAACGGCTCGGCGTACTCGTCGACGAGCGCTCGACGACCCAGCTGCGTGACGGCCTGGTTGAGACCGCCCTCGGAGGCGCCGTAGCCGAGGAAGTGCTTCCCCGTCGCAAGGATCGGCCGCTCGCCGTCGCCGCCCTGGATGCCCTGCACGAACGCCACGGAGCACTGCGACACGAGTTCGGTGTCCTCGCCGTAGGTCTCGTGCACCCGGCCCCAGCGCGGATCGCGCGCCAGATCCATGACCGGGGAGAACACGGCGTGGCCGCCGATCTGCTCGGTGAGCGCGGAGCTGACCGCGGCGGCACGGCGGATGAGCCCGGGGTTCCAGGAGGCCGCCTGAGCCCAGGCCGTCGGGAACTGGGGGCCCGAGTCGTGTACGACGCCGTTGATCGCCTCGAAGTGCACCATCGCGCCGATCCCGAACGGGGACACCTCGCGCACGTGCTCCTGGATCGCGTCGAGCTGTGAGCGCAGCTCGTCAGCCTTCTCGGCGAGGAACCAGGCCATGGAGATGTGGCCGACCCCGTGCGGGCGGACGACCGCCACGCGGGCGGGGTCGAGCCCCTGGATCTCCGGCGTGGCGACGAAGAGCTCGGTCGCGAACAGGCCGCGGAGCTGGGCGACCTTCTGCTCCAGGGTCATCTTCCCTACGAGGCGGGCGGCGTCGACCGTGCTCATGAGAGGTCCTTGTCCGTGGTGAGGGCGAACGAGACGGCGAGCACGCTGGTCGGCTCCAGCAGGAGCTCGACGGAACCCCGGCGGACCTCGAGGCCGATGTCGCGCGGTTCGACCTCCATCCGCGGCTCGCCCTCGAAGGCGAGTCGGTTGACGGCCTCGAGCGGACCGCCGAGGACGGTGCCGATCGTGGTGCCGTCCTGCGCCCCCTCGATCGCGAGGGTGAGCGGGACCGGGGCGGCGCCGATCGAGACGAGCTTCAGGTGCAGGACTCCCTCGCCGAGGCTGGCGGAGGCGAAGACACCCTCGGGCAGTGCGCCCTCGAGCGGCACGACGTGCTCGCCGATGCGGGTGGTGAACAGCTGCTGCACGAGGTAGTTGGCGGTGCGGACGACGCGGCTCGGGCTGAAGTCGATCAGGCAGTGCGGCCACTGCCCGTGCTCGACGAGGTTGAGCAGCGGGGCGTAGCAGCTGAACGCGACGAGGTCGGAGTTGCGCTCCACGCCGGTGAGGAAGGCCGCCTCGGCCAGCGCGCTGAGCCAGGTGTTCGGCTCGGGCGCGAGCATGCTCTCCGGAACAGCGGGGTGGCGGTCGCCGAGGTCGTAGCCGAGGTAGGCGGCGTACTCGCCGAGGAAGAGGCGGGCACCACGGCGCGGGTAGGAGTCGTAGCGCTCTGTCGCGTTGAACAGCCACGCCGGCGAGTTGTAGAAGTGCTCGTCGACGAGGACGCTCTCGTCCTCGCCGTAGATCTCCCACGCGGGGTCGGCGGTCTCCCCCGGCCGGATCACTCCGCCGTTGACGATGACGGTCAGCCCGGGGTGCGCGCGGTCCACCGCGTCCCTGATCCGCTGGAAGTGGGCCAGGTACTCGGGGCCGAAGTTCTCGTTGCCGATGCCGAGGTGCTGCAGCGGGAACGGCTCAGGGTGGCCGGCTGCTGCGCGGAGAGCGGCCCAGTGGCTCGTGGTCGCGTCACCGGTCGCCCACTCGATCAGGTCGAGGGTGTCCTGGACCACGGCGGCGAACTCGGCGCTCTCCAGCGGCAGGTGCTCGTCCTGCCGGGTCTGGCAGCTGTCGCCGGCCCACACCACGGGGATGGGCGCCATGCCGAGGTCCTCGCAGAGCAGGAAGTACTCGTAGAAGCCGATCTGGTTGCTCTGGCTGTAGTCGCCGTCGGTGCGCGACTGACCCCAGAGGTTGTACTCGGCGCGGCGGGTGATGAGGGGGCCGACCGTCTTCTTCCAGTCGTAGTGGCTGCCGTCGCCGCAACCCTCCACGATGCAGCCTCCGGGGAAGCGGAGGAAGCGCGGGGCGAGCGCGGCGAGCGCCTCGACGAGGTCGCGGCGCAGCAGACCCTGGCTCCAGCGCGGGTCGCCCGCACCCCAGTGGTCCTCGTGCACCAGGCGCACCTCGTCGAGATCGACCGTGCCCGTTCCGGTGGCGATGATCTGCAGCGATCCGAGCGCCGTGCCGGCGGGGACGAGCCGGACGCGGCACTCCTGCCACCCGCGAGCGGTCTGCTCCAGCGCTCCGCTCGCCAGGACGGTGCCGTCGGCGGCGACAAGACGCGCTTCGAGCGTCCCGTCGAACGCGGCGGTGCGGAGCAACAGGCTCAGCAGCATGGGACGTCCGGGGTCGAAGGCCATGCCCGGCAGCCCGCCCGGGTAGCCGTGGTTCTCGAGCACGCCCTGCTCCTCGTCCAGGCGCAGTCGGGCGAAGGAGGCTCCCGGCGCGGCGGCGGCGCTCCGCGAGGCTTCCAGGCGTCCGCCGGTGACGCGCCAGTGCCGCAACCGGTCCAGGTGCCGGCCGGCCGGGGTGGTCGCCTCGAGCGGCAGGTCCTCCGGCGCCATGGCGGCCAAGCGCTCGCGCACGCCGTCCGGGATCAGGTCGAGCGGCGCATAGGGCAGGGTGCCGTTGGTGAGGTAGACGCCCTCGAAGCTGTGGTTGTTGACCAGGTTGGCGGAGAGCCCGCCGTCGCAGCCGAAGTTGATGTCCTCGAGGAAGAGGCCGTACAGGGTCGGGCTGATCGCGGTCGTCGGCCGGCCAGTGCGCAGGCGCAGGGGGGCGGTGTCCTGCCCGAGGGTCGACAGGGCGGGTGCAGTGGTGTCAGTCATGCGGGTGGATCTCACATTCGGGTCGGTGTGTCACGGTGTCGCCGTCGGTAGTCGGCGGGGCGCTGAGTTCAGGGGCGGTGCGTGACCTCGACGGTCGCGAGGAGGGGGCGCTGATGCGACCAGTCGGCCGTGGGGCCGCTCGTGGTCACCGTCGCGCGTTGCCGGATGTCGTCGGAGGACGCGCCGACCAGGAGGTCGATGTCGCCCGCCTCGAACACGAAGGTGCCGTCGAGACCGAGGTACGCCAGCTGGCCGGTCGAGAAGGCGACCTCGACCTGGGCGGATTCGCCGGGTTCGAGCTCGACCCGCGCGAAGGCGACCAACTCCTGCGCTGGTCGGGTCACCACCCGTGCTCGGTGCGAGGCGTAGAACTGGACGATGTCCGAGCCGTTCCTCGTCCCCGTGTTGGTGACGGTCAGCGTGACCTCGACGGTCCCGTCGGTGCTGATCGCGGCGGCGCCGAGCTGCAGCTCGGAGTACTCGAACGTGGTGTAGCTCACTCCGTGACCGAACGGGTACAGGGGTCGCGACGGCATGTCGGTGTAGCCCTTGTGTGCATCCGTCTCGGTGCGCCGGTACCCGGAGCCGGGGTGCTGACCTTGGTGCACCGGCACCTGGCCGCTGTGCCGTGGGAGGCTGACGGGCAGCCGACCGCCGGGGTCGACGTCGCCGACGAGGACCTGGGCCACCGCGGCCATGCCGGACTGTCCGCCGTAGGGCACGTGGAGGAGCGTCGGCACGACCTTTTCCAGTTCAGTGAGGGCGAAGGGGCGCCCGGTGAAGACCACGCCGACGGTGGGAGTGCCGGTCGCGGCGATCGCGCGGGCGAGCTCGACCTGGACCGACGGGAGGTCGATGTCAGCGCGGTCACTGCCCTCGCCCTCGGTCATGGCCGCGCCGAACCATCCAGGGCGACCGCCTAGTGCCAGCACGACGACGTCGGCGTTCTCGGCCGCGGCCACCGCGGCGGCGAGGTCCGACGGCTCCGAGTCGAGGACGCCGGTTCCCGCGACGCCGACGATCTCGGCGTCCGGGGCGGCATTGCGGAGGGCCTCGACCAGCGAGCTCGCGCCGTAGACGGTGCGGGCGTACTCCTCGAGTCCGTGGTCAAGGTGCGAGCCGGACTGTGCGGACAGGACATCGCCCATCTCTCCTGCCGCGGCGGCCTCTGCGTCCTCTGCGCCGGCCATGTTCGTCTTCTCGCCGGCGACGATGCCACCGAACATGGCAAGGGCGGCGAAGTAGGTGTAGCCGGGGAAGCTCGTGGCGACGACGTCGGCGTGGGGGCCGATGACGGCGATCCGGATCGTCGTCTTCGCGAGAGGGAGGAGGTCGTCGTCGTTGCGCAGGAGCGTGACGGACTGGCGGGCGAGGGTCAGCGCGAGGTCGCCGCCCTCGTGCGCGATGGCAGTGAGACGCTCTTCGTCCTCGTCCACGTACGGGTTGTCGAAGAGGCCCAGTGCGAACTTGTCGCGCAGCACGCGCAGGACCGAGCGGTCGACCAGCGATTCGGCGACCAGGCCCTCGCGGACAGCCTCGACGAGAGTCGGGCCGTAGCCCTTCGCGTCGGGGAGCTCGACGTCGAGGCCCGCCTCGAGGGCGAGGCGCCCGGCATCTTTGAGGCTCGTGGCGACGCCTTGGCGGTCGAACAGGTGGCCGATGGTGCCGTAGTCGGAGACGACGGTGCCGCTGAAGCCCAGCTCGTCGCGAAGGAGCCCTTCGAGGACCGAGCCGCTGGCTCCGACCGGGACCCCGTCGACGGTGGAGTAGGAGTTCATCACCGACGCGAGACCTGCTTCGCGGATCGCGGCTTCGAACGGTCGCGCGTAAACCTCTCGGATCTCGCGCCCGCCGACGCCGGTGGCGGCCATGTGCTGGCCGCCGTCGGTCATTCCGAACCCGAGGAAGTGCTTGCCAGTGGCGATGACGCCGCTCGTGAGGTCGGAGCCCTGCATTCCCCGGGTGAACGCGACGCTCATCTCGGACACGAGACAGGGGTCCTCGCCGTAGCTCTCGTGCACCCGTCCCCAGCGGGCGTCGCGGGCGACGTCCATCACCGGGGAGAGGGCCTGGCCGTGACCGATCGAGCGCATCTGACGGGCGAGAATCCCCGCCATCTCCTGGACTCCGGCCGGGTTCCAGGTCGCTGCCAGAGCAATGCCGGTCGGGAAGGTGGTGAAGCCGGCTGCGACGAGACCGTTCAGCGCTTCCAGGTGGAACATCGCGGGGATGCCCAGCCGCGTGTTCTCGACGAGGTACCGCTGCACCGTGTTGACCACACGCGCCAGGTCGGCGGGGAAGAGGTGGTTGAACATCGAGTACATCGAGATCTGCCCGATGCCGATGCTCAGCTCGCCCTCGAGCTGCTGGGGCGTCGGACCGCCGAGCCCCATCAGCCCCATGGGCATGATGGAGGTCAGCTGCTGTGCCTTCTCCTCGAGGGTCATCTGGGCGAGCAGCTCGCGCGCCCGCACATCCGGGGTCCTCGAGCGGTCGCCGACAGTCGCGTTCGTCATCACTGGACCGACCAGCCGCCGTCGGAGGCGAGCACGACGCCGTTGACGTTCGCGGAGTCGTCGCTCAGCAGCCAGGTGATGGAAGCGGCCATGGTCTCGGCCGTTGCAATCGGCGGGATCAGCGCGAAGAAGGGGCCGAGTCGTCCGATTCCGAACTCTGAGGCCGCGGATCCCTCGATGCCCGTGGCGGTGGGCCCGGGGGCGATCGCGTTGGTGCGGATACCGGAGGGGCCGTAGAGGAACGCGGAGCTCTTTGTGATGCCCACGACCGCATGCTTGGACGCGGTGTAGGCGGTTCCGGCCGCATTGCCGCGCAGGGCGGCCTCCGAGGCGATGTTGACGATCGAGCCGCGGCCCCGCTCCAGCATCGATGGCAGCACGGCGCGGCTGAGTGCGAAGGTGCCGTCCACGTTCACGGCCAGGACCCGGCGCCAGAGCGAGTCGTCCGTCTCGTGCAACGGCGTCATCCCGTCCATGATCCCGGCGATGTTCGCGAGGCCGTCGATGCTCGGCCCCGCCGCTTCGACGATCGACGTGACGCCGTCTGACGAGGTGATGTCGGCGGTGACAGTGACGACCGAGCCTTCGGCGGCGGCCTCGGCCAGCGCGTCGATACCCGCCGGGACGACGTCGACGGCGATCACCCGGCCGCCCTCGGCGAGGATGCGTCGGGCGGTGGCCCGTCCGATGCCGGAGCCGGCTCCGGTGACGATGATCGTCTTTCCGGCGAAGCGCTGGGCGGCGGTCGCGGCGGTATCGTCTTCGGCCTCCGGCGGAGTGAGCGCCTCGTGGTCGGTGGTCGTGGGCGTGAGTGCCATGTCGTTCTCCTTCTGCGAATGGGAGGCGACGTTCCTTGCGGACGCCGCCGAGGGTGTGCCGCTGCTCAGTGCGCGGGCATCAGGCTCCGGTCGACGGCGGCCGGGCGCGGGACGAGGAGGGACAGCAGCACCGGGACGAGGGAGATCCACGCGCCCCACACGAACGCCGTATGCACGCCGGAGACCTGGGCGGCGACGGCGTCCGACCCGGCGGTCGTCGCGGCGACGATCCCGGTGGTCATCAGCGTGATGAACAGGGCCGTGCCGGCGGCGCCGGCGACCTGCTGGAGGGTGTTCACGATCGCCGACCCGTGGGAGTACAGGTTCGTGGGGAGCGACCCGAGAGCCGAGGTGAGCAGCGGCGTCAGCATGAAGCCGAGGCCGATGTTGAGCGCGACGTGGACCGCGATCACCAGGGCGACGTCGGTCGTCTCGGTCACGGTCGTCAGTCCCCAGAGCGAGGCGCTGAGGAGCACGGCGCCGGGGGTGACCAGCGGCTTGGGCCCGAACCGGTCGAAGAGCCGGCCGACGATCGGGGCGGCGACGCCCATCGCGACTCCACCGGGGAGCAGCGTCAGGCCGGTCTGGAGGGTGTCGAGGCCGAGCACGTCCTGGAGGTAGATCGGCAGCAGGATCAGTGACCCGAACAGAGTCGCCATGCTGACGATGACCAGGAGCGTGGAGATCGAGAACGCCCGCGAGAGGAACGGGCGGAGGTCCATCAGCGCCCTGTCCCGCTTCTGCAGCGCCAGCGAGCGGAGCACGAAGACGACGAGGGCGAGGGCCCCGACGGCCACGGGCACCGCCGGCGGGAGCAGGACCTCGCCGGCCGCGGCCTCCCCCAGACTGCTGAGCCCGAAGATCAGGCCGCCGAAGCCGACCGCCGCGAGCAGGATCGAGAGCACGTCGAAGCGGCTCCGGCTCGTCTCCGTGACGTCCGTGATCAGGATCGCGCCGAGGACCAGCGCGACGAGCGCGATCGGGAGGACGACGATGAACAGCCACCGCCAGGACAGCGAGTTCAGGATCAGGCCCGAGAGGGTCGGGCCGACCGCCGGAGCTACCGCGATCACGATCGAGATGAGCCCCATCATCCGGCCGCGGCGGGACGCCGGGACGAAGGTCAGCACGGTGGTCATCAGCAGCGGGATCATCAGCGCCGTGCCGCTGGCCTGGACGACGCGGCCGGCCAGCAGCACCTCGAAGCCGGGAGCGACCGCGGCGAGGAGGGTGCCGAGGGTGAACAGCGTCATCGCGGCGATGAAGACCGACTTCGTGCCGAACCGCTGGAGCACCTGCCCCGTGGTGGGGATGATGATCGCCATCGTCAGCAGGTAGGCGGTGGTCAGCCACTGGGCGGTCGCGGCGGTGATGCCGAGGTCGCGGATGAGGCTCGGGAGTGCCACCCCCATGATCGTCTCGTTGAGGATCACCACGAACGCCGAGGCCAGGAGCAGCCCGATGATCAGCTTCGCCCGCTTCGGGAGGCGCTCGTCGACGGCGATGCCGGCGGTGCCGGGTGAGAGCTCGGAGGCGGACGCGAGGTCCTCTCGGTCGGCTGCGGTCGTGCGCCGAGTCCCAGCCGTCAAGAGGCGTCCCTCTCGGCGGCGGCGCGCCGACCGAGCCAGGCGAGGCTCGGCTTGGGGGTGCGCACGAAGGTGGTCCGGTCGACGGCGATGAGTCCGAAGGTCGGTCCCCAGTGGCCCCACTCGTAGTTGTCGAGGATGCTCCAGTGCAGGTAGCCGCGGACGTCGATGCCGTCGGCGACGGCGTCCGCGAGACCGGCGAGGGCGCCCTCGGTGTAGTCGATGCGGCGGGAGTCGTCCGCGGTCGCGATGCCGTTCTCGGTCACCAGGATCGGGACTCCTGCGACCTCGGCGGCGTGGCGCACCGCGATGCCGAGCGCGTCAGGACGGTAGGCCGCACCCGACAGCGTGTTGTCGGGGTGCGGCGGGTGGGCGACGAGGCCGTTCTGGTCGACGGCCTGCGAGGAGTAGGCCTGCACGCCGAGGAAGTCGTCCTCGCGGGAGGCCTCGAGGTAGAGGTCCTCCCAGACGTAGCGGACCCGCTCGAGGGCGTCCTCGTTTCCGCCGGGCGCGGCGGTGAGTGCCAGGCAGGCGACGCTCCAGCCGACCTTCGCTCCTGTGCGCTCGCGGAGTGTGTCTCGCACGGCGTGGTGCAGCTCCGCGAGGCGGCGGCCGATGTCCGGGTCGGGGTCGGGGAGCTTCGCGGCGCGCCCGGTGTTCTCCTCCTCCTCGGCGGTGTCCTCGACGGTGGGGCTGACCCAGTCGCCGGCATCGGCGTTCGCGAACATCTTCTGGGCGTTGATCATCATCGAGAGCATGTTCGGCTCGTTGAAGGTGATGATCCACTCGACGCCGGTGAGGATCGGAACGACGGTGTCGATGTAGCTGGTCCACCGCTCGTGGGCGGTCTCGCCGGCCCAGCCGCCCTCTTCCGCGAACCACTGGGGGATGGTGAAGTGGTTGAGGGTGATGACCGGAGTGAGGCCGAGCTCGAGGGCGGCGTCGATCATCCGCCGGTAGTGGGCGAGCTCGGCGCGCGAGACGTGACCGGCGCGGGGTTCGATCCGCGCCCACTCGATGCCGAAGCGGTAGGAGTCGAGCCCCGCGTCGGCGAGCAGCTGCATGTCCTCGCGGTAGCGGTGGTAGCTGTCGACGGCGTCGCCGCTGGGCTCCATGCCGGGCATGCGCCCTTCGTTCGTCCACCAGTCGCTGGCGAGGTTGTTGCCCTCGATCTGGTGGGGGGCGGAGGAGGCTCCCCAGAGGAATCCGGGACGGAAGGTGGTCATGTGCTTCTCCTGAAGACTCATCGGCCGGTGGCCGGGATGAAGGTGTCGGTGCGCGAGGGCTGCCGGGGGGTCACGAGAGCGTGGCGGCCTCGTGATCGCGGACGTCCTCGGGGCGGGGGTCGGTTTCGGCGGAGGCGACCTCGAGGGTGATCGTGACGGGCTCCAGCCCCTCGGCGGTCACCGCGACGGTGACGGCTCCGGCACTGGCGGGCCGGACGACGGCGAGCAGGCGGCCCTGGAAGGTGGTGTGCTCGTCCGCGTCGTACTTCTCCGTGGGGTCGGGACGTCCGCTCCCGAGGGCCTGGAGGGTCGCCGCGCCGCTGACCTCGATGCGGACCGGGCGGTCGGCGCCGCTGACGAGGACGCCGTCGGTGTCGCGCAGCTCGATCGTGACGAAGGCGAGGTCGGCGGAGTCGTCGATCAGGCGGTCGCGGTCGGCCGTCACCTGCAGCCTCACGTCGCCGGTCGCGGTTCGGAGGCTGGTCCGGCTCACCTCGGATCCGGCGGTGCGGGCGACAGCGGTGAGTTCGCCGGGCGCGTACGGGACCTCGAACAGCGCACGGAAGCCGTGGTCACGGCCGGCAGGTGCGCGGCCGATGCTGTCGCCGTTGAGGAGCAGCTCGACCTCGTCGGCGTCGCTGTAGACCTCGACGGTGGCGGGAGAGCCGACCGGCACGTCCCAGCTCCAGTCGGCGACGGCGTCGGACCACGCCCAGGGGCTCGGGAACGCGACGGCGCCGTGGTGCTGCGGGGGCTGGACAGCGAGGTAGGGCTCGTGGCGGAGCCCGAAGACGGTCTCCCGGTAGTAGGACATCGGTCGGCGGACTCCGGTGATGTCGAGATCGCCGCACCAGGCGGCGAGCCAGGGGTAGGGGGCTGCGAAGGCGGGCATCTCACCCTCGGCGAGGTGCTGGACCCGCCCGATCCCGACCTCGCCCAGGTAGTCCCAACCCGTCCAGGTGAAGTCCCCGATCACGTGCGGGTTCTCCTCCACGAGTCGCCAGCTGACGTCGATGTTCCGGGGGAACGTCTCGGTGCCGACGATGATGCGGTTCGGGAACGCCTCGCGGTCGGCGACGTAGCGGGTCTCGCCGTAGTTGATGCCGGCGACGTCGACCGCGGCGAAGGACTCTGCGGTCCGCTGCGTCACCATGTCGGAGGCGTTGATGGCGCCCATGAAGTCTCCCGCCGCATTCACGCCGGCGGGCGCCTCGCCCTCGCGCTGCGCCGCCATCATGCGGGCGACGTCGGTGATCGCGGCCACGAACCCGTTGATGCTGTTCGTCACGAAGCGGGTCTCATCCAGCGAGCGGATCTTCTCCGCGATCCTCCGGCCCCAGTCAGTGCCGAGCGGGTTCCCCGTCTCGGGAATCTCGTTGCCGATCGAGTAGAAGATCACCGACGGGTGGTTGAAGTCCTTCGCGACGAGCGCTTCGACGTCGCGCTCCCACCACTCGGGGAAGGAGAGGGAGTAGTCGAAGGCGGACTTGCCGATCGTCCACATGTCGAACGTCTCGTCCATCACGAGCATCCCGTGGCGGTCGCACGCGTCGAGCATCGCCTGGCTCAGCGGATTGTGCGAGCTGCGGATCGCGTTGAACCCGGCGGCCTTGAGCAGCTGCACGCGGCGCTCCTCCGCGCGGCCGATCGTGGCGGCGCCGAGGATGCCGTTGTCGTGGTGGACGCAGGCCCCGCGCAGCTTCACGGCTGTCCCGTTGATCCGCAGGCCCTCCATCGGGTCGAGCTGGAGAGTACGGATGCCGAAGCGCGTCTCGCGCTCCTCCACCGCCGTTCCCGTGTCGACGAGGGTCGTGACCGCCGTGTAGAGCGAGGGACTGTCGACGTCCCACAGCTGAGGAGCTACGACGTAGAGCCGCTGTCGGGCCACGGACGTCGCCCCGGCGCGCAGGGTGATCGGAGCGGTGTCGGTGGCGACGGTCCGCCCGTCGGGGCTGCGCAGGACGGTGGTGACGGAGCGCTGTGCGGTGCCGGTGCTCTCGTTCTGGACGGTGGTGACGACCTCGACGACGGCGCGACGGGCGTCGATGTCCGGAGTGGTGATCCGCACGCCGCCCTCGGGAGTGACGTGCACGAGCTCGGTGACGTGCAGCAGCGCGTCGCGGTGCAGGCCGACGCCGGTGTACCAGCGGGAGTCCTCGTGCGCGCGGGCCTCGACGCGGATCGTGTTGGCGGCGCCGTAGTGCAGGTAGGCGTCCAGCTCGACGAAGAAGGTGGAGTAGCCGAACGGGCGCTGCGCGGCGAACTCCTCGTTCACGTAGACCATCGCATCGCGGTGGACGCCCTGCAGCTCGAGGGTGACGCGCTTGTCCCGGTACTCCTCCGGGACGTCGAGGACCCTCGAGTACTCGACGACCGCGCTGGGGAAGTAGCCCGTGTGCGAGGTGCGCCCCGGGGCGCCCGAGCGGTCGCGGTGAATCAGCGCGTCGTGCGGCAGCCGGACCGTCTCCGTCTCGGCGGCTCCCTGGAGGCTCTCGAAGATGCTCGTCTTGTCGCGCACGCTCCAGCCGTCGTTGAATGCGGTGGTCGTCATGGGTGTGCTCCTTCGTGCGGGGTCGTCGCCCCGGTGGCCGGCTGGGCCGGTTCGTGGTGGCGGAAGTGTTCAGGCGGCTCGGGCGGCGGACCGGACCCGGTCGAGGACGGCGAGGGTCCGGATCGAGTCGTCCAGCGTGTGCAAGGGATGCTCGAGTGCGCCCTGCGCGACGGCCTCGGTCACGGCGCGCAGCATCGGCACGTAGCCGTGGCCCTCCGCCTCGAGGACGGTCGTCACCGGTGATCCGAGCGCCTCCGGGATGCTTCCCGAGTGGGTGCTGAACCGGGTGGTCGCCCAGAACGGCGCTGCGACGTCGATCCAGCCGTTCATGCCGTTGATGGAGGCGGTGGGGTCGATGTACTCGACCATCGAGGCGGCGAGGTCGGCGAACCGTCCGCCCGCGTACTCGAAGCTGGCTCGGGTGGTGAGGTCGACGCCGTCGTGGCGGAGTGTCCGGTCGGCGCGGATGCGCCACGGAGCTCCGAGAAGGTCGAGCGCGAGCGTGACCGGGTAGATCCCCTGATCCAGCAGGGTGCTGCTTGCGCGATCGGCGGACCATCGCGTCGATTCCGCCACATCGAACGGGAGCCCGAAGGAAGCGCGGATGCTGCGCACCTCCCCGATCGAGCCGGCACGCACGTCGGCCACCAGCCGTCGGTAGGCGGGAGCGAACTTCATCCACATCCCCTCCATGGCGAACCGGCCCGCTCGCCGGGCGGCGTCCGCAATCACCCGCGCCTGGTCGGAGTCGACACCGATCGGCTTCTCGATCAGGACGTGCTTGCCTGCTTGGAGCGCGGCGAGCGCGATCGGCAGATGAGTCGCGTGCGGTGTGCCGATGTAGACGATGTCCAGTTCGTCGTCGTCGAGCATCCGGTCGAGGTCTCCGTACGCCCGTTCGACCCCGCGCTCGTCGCCGAACGCGGTGGCCGTGGCGAGGCTCCGCGAGCACACCGCGAGCAACCGCACCGTGTCCAGCTGTGCGAGATCGGAGCAGAGGAACCGCGAGACGGCTCCGGTGCCGACGATCCCCCAGGCGAGTCGGCTCGAGGACGCGGTCACCCCGGTCAGTCCATGACCTTGATGCTGTGGGTGGCGAGGTCGGCGCGTCGGCCGGCGGTGATGGGTGCGATGGCGATCGCGCCGAGCACGGCGATGGCGGCGCCGGCGAAGTAGACCACCGTGTAGTCCCCGGAGCCGAGGGCGAGGACGAGACCGGCGATGAAGGGTCCGATCGCCTGCGGCAGAGTGCTGCCGATGCCGATGATGGCGAGGAAGCGGCCGTTCTCGTCGGTGTCGCGCGGGAGGACGTCCAGGGCGAGCGCCTGGTCGACGGCTCCGTAGCAGCCGACGGAGAGAGCGAGGATGAGGCCGCCGATGACGTACTGCGGGATCGATGTCGAGGTGCCGGTGACGATCATGCTCGCGCCGAGGGTGACGGCGCTGAAGATCAGGAACGGCTTGCGGGTCTTGAGCTTGTCGGAGAGGTAGCCGGACCCGACCGCGCCGAGGATGCCGGCGATGACGCCGGGGATGCCGATCGCGGCCAGGAGGGCACCGACCTCGGCCGGGGCGAGTCCGAGGCGGGTTGTGAGGAGGTAGACGCCGTAGAGCCCGGACATCGAGATGGCGAGGAAGACGAGGGCCTTGCTGATCCACACCCAGGCGAGGTTGGGGTAGCGGCGCGGGTTGAAGTAGAAGCCCTGGAACACCTTCCCCAGATTCAGCGGAGGACGCTCGCCGGTCACCTGGGGGTCGCGCATCACCAGGGTGAAGAAGACACCGCCGACGAACGCGATGCCGGCCGGCAGCAGGAACAGGCCGATCGGGCTCTCCACGAACCCGCCCGCCACGGTGATGCCGAGGATCGGTGCGATCTGGGTGATCGCGCCGAGGATGCCCATGACCCGTCCGCGCTGCAGCGCCGGCAGGGAGTCGCCGAGGTGGGTGTTGAGCATCGAGGAGACGATGCCGTAACCGGTGTACGCGACACACCAGCCGATGACGAGTCCCGGGACGCCGTCGATGAGGGCGATCGCCGCGGATCCGAGGAGACCGAGGAGGCTTCCGAAGAGGAGCCAGGGACGACGGCGACCGAAGCGGGAGCGGGTCCGGTCGCTGAAGATGCCGACCAGCGGAGTGCCCAGGACCACGAACAGACCCGGAAGGCCGACGGCGATGGCGAGGACCGAGTCGCGGTTGTCGGGGGCAACCTGTGCTACCCGGATGGCGAGCGAGAATGCGATGGGGACGATGAACGCGACGTACAGCGTCAACTGGGCGACGTAGATGGCCAGCAGGTATCCCGCGCGCAGCTTCGGCAGCTTGGCGTCGGCTTCGCCGGCCATCGCGTCCGCGATGCGCTCCGCTCCGACCTGGATCGTCGCAGGCTGATTGAGCGGGATCTCGTCGAACCGAGGGTCCGGAGCGGAGGGCGACGACGCGCCGTCGGAAGACTTTCCAGTCATAGATCAGAACTCCATTGTCGTGAACGCCGAGCGGGACGCGCGGCCAGAATGTGGCTACCTCTGACCGTCGCCGAGGATTGTTACGAGACAATACCGTGCCTTGCGGTCATTGTCACGCGGCAACGCGCTCAGGCGCTGTGCGCCATCGGTACCCTGAGGGAACGCCTGCACCGGAGAGGAAGGAGAGCGCATGCCGATCACCAGTCGCGACGTCGCCCTCTATGCCGGCGTGTCCCGCTCGACCGTCAGCGAGATCCTCAACGGGCGTGGCGCGAAGTTCGCGGCAGCCACTCGCGAGAAGGTCGAACGAGCAGTACAGGAGCTGAAGTATCAGCCGTCCGCGGCCGCGCGGAGCCTCGTGCGCGGAGCCAGCGACCTCGTGATCGCGCTCATCCCCGACACGACCTTCGGCGTGAACCTGCAGGACATCCTCGAGAAGGCGACCGAGGAGCTCGCCGGGCACGGCCTGACCCTGCTGCTGCGCTTCTCGACGCCATCGTCCGAGATGTTCGACCGCATGATCACGACGGCCAGTCCGCGCGGCGTGCTCTCGTTCATGCCCTTCTCCACGAAGGAGCAGGAGATCATGCGGTCGCGGGGAGTGCAGTTCATCGCATCCTCCCCCCTCGACAGCCATAGCGGAGCCAATGTGGACATCGGACGGCTCCAGGTGCGTCACCTCAGCGAGCGAGGACATCGCCGTATCGCCTTCGCTCGCCTGCGTGACACACGTCAAGATGTGTTCGGGGACGAGCGCGAATCGGGCGTCCGCGACGAATGCCAGGAGCTGGGCCTCCCCGCGCCCTCAATCTTGAAGCTGGGCGTGGACCGAGACGAGGCACTGGCTGTCGTCGACTCCCTGGCGGACACTCCGGTCGCGGTCGCCTGCTACAACGACGACGTCGCAGCGGCACTGATCTCCGCAGCCACGATCCGCGGGCGCCGGATCCCAGAGGATTTCGCGGTCATCGGCATGGATAACACACCGGTCGGGCAGGTCATGATGCCTCGCCTGAGCACCATCGACTACCCCGCCTCCGAAGCGGCCCACCTCACCGTGGCGGGCTTTCTCTCAGCCATCACCGGAGAGGTGATCGAGGCATCCGCCCTCCATCTCGCCTTGAGGATCATCGAGGGTGAAACTTCCTAGCGGGGAGGAGTGGGCCTGGCTATAGGGAATGCAGCCGGGGTGCTCCTACAGAGCGCGGAGAGCTTGGTGAAATCTCATAATCGAGAGCATCTCCGTACAGGGGTCTTGCCCCTGCGCCGCCGCCACCGCGACCAGGGACGCGGTCGCGACGAGCTGTCCTCAGTCTTGCGTGTCCGGCGGGAACATCCCGGTTGGAGGGGCTGTGTAGGGCAGCAAGTCGCCTGGCCGGTTCTCGTCCCTCGATGTCGCGAACGGGCCGCTGGGCGAGAGCAGGACCCGCATGTGCGAATCGAGGTGGTTGATCCAATAGGCGCTCAGGGAGCCCGCACTGGTATGAGTCTCTTCCCACATCCGCCAGAGGGCCTCGATGCGGGTCAGTGCCTCGACGCTGGTCCACCACTCAGCCGCCCAGCGATCGCCGGCGGCCTGGCCCTTGGCCGTCACCCGGCGTCGGTAGGAGGGGCGGAGAAACTTCCTGACCCACTCGTCGGCGGATCCGAAGTACGTCCCCGGCGCCTCCTCCTCGTCCATGTCCTCCACCTCGACGGGGTGCAGCCTGACGGGATCCATGTCGACGTCGAACAGGTCCTCGTCGCTCATCGCTCGCCCCGGAGAGTCGCGTCCTGATCCACGTCGACGTCCGCCGTCGGCGGGGCTTCGAGCGGAGGCATGACCGTCACGACGGGCGAGACGGGTGCAGCGTTCGCCTCTCCGCTGCTGGCGTCGTGGGCGGCGATGGAGGCGTTGATCGCAGCGACCTGCTCCTTCGGGCCGTTGTACCAGGGCACCGTGTCGACCAGCGCCGCCCGGGCTCCGGAGGAGAGCATGATCGCCCGTCCGCGGCCCATGCTGGTGAGGTCGGCTACTTCGAGGATCTTCTCTCGCCGCAATGCCGAGGTGGTGGAGCGGACACCCTTGTTGTAGCTGGCGGAGGTGGTCTCCTTGTCGTAGGTGCCGATCAGCTCGGAGAGGGTGCGCAGGAACTCGTCCTCGGCGACTCCGCCGGCGTAGAGCTTCACGTTCGCGGCGGACCAGAGCTTGAGCATGCCTTCCTTGCCGAACACGCCGACGCCCTGGGACCAGGACTGGAACACGGCCATGATCGGGATCCCGCGGGAGCCGTAGTGGGAGTACAGGTCGGGGAGGTCTTTCCAGCGGCAGACGTTCGCGGCCTCATCGAGGACGGCCACGAGCGGTGTCGCGAGGCGCCCTCCGCGGGAGCGCGCGGCGTGTTCCTCTGCGGCTTCGATGGTCGCGGCGGTCAGGGCGGTGACGAGGGGGCCGGCGGTGCCGGCGCCCTCCTTGGACAGCGAGTACAGCGTCTGGGTCGACGTGACGAACGTCTCGGGGACGAACTGCGGGCGGGTGTCGTTCGGGCGGGCGTTCACCCAGTCGGCGGTCGCGGCGCTTTTCAAGCACACGGCCATGCCCTGCGCGGTCGAGTAGATCCCGTCGCGGGCCTTGTCGGCGGTGTTCATGATGCCGCGGACCGCTCGCGCGTTGGTGGGGTAGCCGTTGTCGTGCAGGAGCTCGACGGGGGTTTCGTCCTCGACGGAGGTCAGCCAGAGCAGCACGTCGCTGATCGGCCGGTTCCCGGCCGCGGCCGCGAGCAGCAGGTCGGACAGCAGCTCTTGGCCCTTGCCGTCGAAGTAGGCGTCGGTCTTCGCGTTCATCGCCCGGGTGCCGGAGGCGAAGTGCGTCGCGAGCTTGGCGGCCTTGGTGTCGTCGGTGACGTAGGAGAGGGGGTTCCACCACCAGGTCGCGTCCTCGAACGCGACGCGCTGCGGGTCGAAGACCCACACGCGGCCCTTGACGGCGCGCACATCGCGGGTCGCGTCGAGCACGTCGCGCTTGTTCGACGTCGTGACCACGGCGCCGGGGGCGGCCATGATCGCGGGGATGACGAGGGAGGTCGATTCGCCTACTCGGGGGCCGGCGATCAGCAGCATCATGTCCTCGAACGAGGCGTAGAGCATCTGCTTCCCCAGGTGCAGCCGTCCCACCGGGACGCCGGGGTTCTCAGCGACACCGAGGCGGGCGGACTTCTTCAACGCTTAATTGCGCATCATCGGCGCCAGATCGCGCGGCGTCGCCATATATCGGGCGGCGTGGTCCACGCTCGAGCGGTTCTTCCGCCCGAGCGAGCGCATCCACACGAGCCAGAGGCCCACGAGGACGATGACGGCGACGGCGGCCGCGGCCGCGGCGATCATCGTTGCGGACGTCGACCACACCACTCGGCCGCGGAACAGGCCCGAGATGATGTCGAACGGATCCGAGGGCAGACCCTCGTTCACTCCGTCGAGCTGCGACCCGACCGCGACGGCCACCCAGACGATGCCGATCGCAGCGATCGCCGCGAGGGCTGCGCCGAGCATCAGAGCGTCGTTGATGGCCTTGCCGGGCTCGTGGCGGCGGTTGTTAGCGGTGGCGCTCATGCGGACTCCTCCGTGTAGATCGGGCCAACCCACCGCGGGCTGCAGTCATCGGCGGGTGCTTGGTGCGAGGTCCCCCAAGAGAGGACCGCGAGGCCCCGCTCCACGAAGGAGACGGGGAGGTCGGTCGTGTGGAACCGGTGATCGCCGGGGACTGCCAGTTGGCAGGATCAGAGGTAGCGCTCGCTCGCGAGCGTCGACGGGCATGTCATAGCCGGCTCGCCAGGACGCTCGCGCAGCAGAGTGCTGCGGCAGCGACCACAGCGAGGCCGACCATCCCGGCGACGTAGCGTCCGGTTGCCTCGCGTTCCTCCGAGACAGTCCCTCGGGACGCACCCGGAGACGACGAGGGCCCGGCACCGCCGTGAGACAGTCCGGGCCCTCGGGCACGCAGGGGCTGCGCGTCAGCGGCGCAGCGTGTGGCTCGGCTTCTCGTCGAAGCGCACCTGGTACGCGCTCGCGAAGCGGCCGAGGTTGCCGAAGCCCCACTCGCGGGCGACCGCGGCGACGGTGGTCGAGCAGGGGTCGCCGGCGACCAGGTCGGAGTGGGCGCGGTCCAGCCGCACGTCGCGCAGGTAGACCGACGGCGACACTCCGAGGTGCCGCTTCGTCGCCTGCTGCAGCGTGCGGGTGTGCAGGCCGGCCGCGCGGGCGGCGTCGGCCGGGGTGATCGGCTCGTGGGCGTGGTGCTGGAGGAAGTCGAGCGCCACCCGGGTGCGGGAGGCGGACGGGCGCCGCAGCACGGCCGGCACGTCCCACGCGCGCCATGGGAACAGCAGGAGCAGCACCCGGGCGAGGTCGAGCTCGGCGGTGAAGCGCACGAGCGGAGTGATCGCGGCCGTCGCGAGCGCGGCGCTCGCCTCCGTCACCGCGGCGCGCCAGCGGGCGAGGACGCCGGGGTCGGCGTCCGCCCCGTGGTCGAAGGAGACGGGCTGGCGGGGGCCGGCGTGCGTCTCGGTCGCGACGTCCTCGAGGAACCCGGGGGCGAAGTGGATGAGGTTCTGCCGGTGCGGCTCGAACTCGAGCCCGAACTGGCGCTCCGCGGGGAACAGGAACGGGGCGGACAGCGCGCCGGTCCGGGTGAACGGCGGCAGGTTCAGGCGTCCGCCTCCGGCGCGGAACCAGCCGACGACGTACTCCTTCAGGTGGGGGACCTGGCCGGTGAGGGCGCCGGAGCAGTCGGAGGTGCGCAGGGTCACCCGGTCGCTGCCGCGGACGGCGTAGCGGTAGGAGAAGCCGCGCTGCAACGGAGCGACGCGGAACTCGCCTCCGCCGTACGCCTCGGAGTAGACGGCGGACGCGGCGGACGGATCGTCGCCGGAGGCTTCGTAGCGCCGGTCGGCCCGCTCGTCGCCCGCGAACGGGCTGCCGAGGGTGAAGGTCGACTCGCTCATGACGTCCGCCCGGGGCGGCGGCGGAGGGAGCAGTGCATGGGGGACTTCTTCCGGGTTCGGGGTCCGTGCGCTCGGGGGGACGCACGAGGGGTACGGAATCAAGACGTGTCGAGGAGCCGGAATGTCACGAATCCCGTCTCGAGACGTCCCCCATCGGCGGCACTCGCAATCCGGCCAGCGGATTCGGCGGCCCGTTGTCAAGGCTGGTAGTCATGCCGGACGGCGCCCCACACTGAGGGCACCGGCGCGCGGGGACACCGCGCGCGGGACCGCGGAGGAGGCGCTCATCGACGACGACCCCCTCCTGAACGCGTCCGACGCGACCCTCGCCGCGCGCGCCGTCGACGGCGACGTGCAGGCGTTCGAGCAGCTCGCCCGCCGCCACGGCGCGCTCATGCGCGTCTACGCCGCGAAGCTCCTCGGCTCCGAGGCGGAGTCCGAGGACGTGGTGCAGGAGGCGTTCCTCACCGGCTGGCGGCGTCTGGCCGATCTCGACAGCCCGGCGCACATCCGCAATTGGCTGATGCGCATCGTCACCCACAAGGCGATCGACCGGATCCGCGTCCGCCGCCGCCATGACGACATCGACGACTGGGATCCGCCCGCACCGCCCGAGCACTCCCCCGAGCGCATCGTCGAGGCACGACTCCAGCTGGACGCGGTCTGGGAAGCGCTGGACCGATTGCCTGCTGATCAGCGACGCTGTTGGCTACTCCGCGAGACCGCCGGCTACAGCTACCAGGAGATCGCCGACGCTCTCGAACTCCCCGTCTCGACGGTCCGCGGCCTCCTCGCCAGGGCCCGTCGATTCCTGCTCCACGAATTGGAGGCATGGCGATGACCGACGACGCCGCCGTGCCCGAGGACGACCTCGACGGCCACACGCTCGAGGAGCTGGGCGAGTACCTCGACCGCGGCCGCGAGCCGCGCGACCCCTCGATCGAGAACTCCGCCGCGTGCCGGCTCGCTCTCGCGAACCTCACCCGCCTCACCGAGCTCTCGGCACGGGCGCTGCGCCAGGAGGCCGACCGCGAGCCCGACCGCGACGAGGTCTGGATCGCCGGCCTGCTCGACGCGATCCGCTCCGAGGTGCGCTCCGGCCGCGACATCCCCGTCCGCCACCCCGACCCGACCCTCCGCCTGGCGCTCACGGAGGCGGCCGTGCGCGGGATGATCCGCCGCGCCGGCGACACGATGGGCGGCGTCATCATGGGCCGCTGCACCCTCGACGGCGACGTCTCGGCTCCCGGCGCGGTGGTGCGGATCGACGTGACCTGCGCCCTCGAGTTCGGCCTGCCGGTCGCCGTGGCCGCCGACCGCCTGCGCGAGCGCATCCGCTACGCCCTGGAGCGTCACACCGAGCTGACCGTCGGCGCGATCGACGTGACGGTCGACGACGTGTACCCCCACCGGGAGGAGCGGGAATGACCGACGACACCGAGCTCTCGCAGCGGCTGACCGCCGAGATCCGCGACATCGAGGGCGTCGCGGGGGTCTACCCCGCCCAGCCGATCGTCGAGGCCGCGGCCGACGCGCTCGCCGTGAAGCTGGACCTGCGGCAGCCCGACGTGCTGGTCGACATCGACCGGTCGGAGGGGTTCACCACGGTGAGCGCGCACATCGCCGCGTCCGCCGCACTGCCGGCGCCCGAGACGCTCCGCCTGGTGGGCGAGCGGATGCACGCGCTGCTCGCCGCCGACCCGTCGGTCTCGGGGCCGCTCGCCGTGAACGTGAAGGTGCGCCTCATCGAGGACTCGGGGCGCGCCGAGCGCTGAGCGGGGCCGCCGCCGCCCCCCCCCCCTCCCGCGAGAGGCCACCCGAGTACCTCGCGCGGCGTGCCGCGTACCGAGGTGGCGTCTCGCGGAAGGGATCAGGGGCAGCCCGTCCGGGTCAGCAGGAGACGAGGCGGTCGAAGCGGGACGCGACGCCCGAGCTGTCGCTGAACTTGCGGTTGATGGCGCTCATCTTGTTGCAGCCGCTGTCCGGGCCGTTCCTCCAGATGACCTTGACGTTGCTCGCCTGGTCGCAGTGCCACCACACCGTTACCTGCGCGCGACCCAGGGAGTCGCGCTGCGAGCGGACCTCGTAGCAGTTGCCCGGGCCGCCGTTCTGGTAGACGAGCTGCCCGGCGGAGGCGGGGGTCGCGACGGCGACGGCCCCTCCGAGGGCGAGGGCGATCGCGGCGAGCGTGGCCGTGAGACGACGGTGCATGGTGTTCTCCTTCGAACGGGCGATCGGAGGCGACGGCGGCCGCCCCTCTGCCAGCACCCTGGACCCGGCCCCGCCGAGCCCGGTCGTGAGCTTTCGTGCCGGGGATCACCCCGCCTGGAGGGTGGAGGGAGAGCGAGCACTCCTCACTAGCGTCGAGGCGCGTGCAGCTGCGCGCCCCTTCGACGCAGAGGACTCGCCATGCCTTCACGACTCCTCGACCGGCCGCGACTCGCCCTCGCCCTCGCGGCCCTGTGCCTCGGAGTGCTCGCGGCGACACCCCCGCAGGCGGTCGCCGCCCTCGCACCGGCGTCCGCGACTCCGACCGCCTCGTCCGCCGGCCAGGCCGTCACGGCGGCGCCCGCCGACGCCCCGGGCTGGACCACGCTCCTGCGCGACGACTTCACCGGGCCGGCTGGCGCGCCGGTCGGGAGCCAGTGGGAGCACGAGGTCGGCACCTGGGGCACCGGGGCGGTCGACCGCACGACCGAGTCGACGGCGAACGTCTTCCTCACGGGCGGCGGCGCTCTGGGCATCCGCGCCCTCCGCGACTCCGCCGGAGCATGGTCCTCCGGACGGATCGTCACCGCCGACAAGTCGTTCTCCGCGCCGGCGGGCGGCCGACTGCTGATGACCGCCTCGATCCAGCTGCCGGACGTCGCGCAGGCCACCGGGTACTGGCCCGCCTTCTGGGCTCTCGGGCGGGACGCGAACGCCGTCATCGACTGGCCCGCGACCGGCGAGTTCGACATGCTCGAGGCCGTCAACGGCACCGCCCAGGTGATCCAGACGCTGCACTGCGGGGTGCCGGACGGCGGCCCCTGCGACGAGCCCGCCGGCCGGACGAGCGGGATGCTGGACTGCGCGTCCTGCGTGACGGGGTTCCACCGCTACTCCGCCCTGCTCGACCGGACCGTGCCCGGCGACGAGCGCGTGGAGTTCCTCGTCGACGGCGTCACCCGGCACGTGGTGCGGGAGTCGGAGGTGGGGACGGCCGCGTGGCAGGCCGCGGTCCCGAACGACGTGCTGCTGATCCTGAACCTCGCCATCGGGGGCGGGCTGCCGAACGGCGTGTGCGGGTGCGACAGCGCGGCCGCCCCGAAGAGCTCCGGCGGGACGATGCTCGTCGACCACGTCGCGGTCTACCGGTCCGACGCGGCGCCGGCTCCGGTCGTCGTCGGGACCGCCGCGGTGGGCGCGACACTGTCCTCCTCCGCCGGTCGGACGGGACCGCTCATGCACCGCTGGGCGGCGGGAGGCGTCGACATCGCGGGAGTGACGGGTCCGGATCTCGTGGTCCCCTCCTCCGCGGTCGGCAAGCGGGTGACCGTGACAGTGAGCGCCGCCGACGGCTCCGGCCCGACGACCTCGCAGCCGACCGCACCGGTCGCCGCCGGCACCCTCGGCGCCGCGACGCCGACCGTCACGGGCACGGCCCGGGTCGGAGCGGTGCTCACGGCAGCCCCGGGTCCGTGGACGCCGACTCCCGTCAACCTCACCTACCGGTGGAAGGCGGATGGCGCGGCCATCGCGGGAGCGACGTCGCCGCGGTTCACGCTCACGAAGGCTCAGGCGGGGAAGCGGATCACGCTGACCGTCACCGGGACGAAGACCGGCTACTCCACCGCGAGCCGGACCTCCGCGGCGACGGCGGTCGTGGGACGGTGACGGGCGCGGGCTGTCCCCCGCCCGCCACCGTGTCTCAGACCTCGCGCTTGCGGCGAGGAGCGATGCGCAGGACGGCGGTCCCCGCAGCGATGAGGGCGAAGGCCGCGAGGGCCAGCCAGACCGAGTCGAACCCGGTCATGGCGAGCGTTCCGGCACCGACTCCGGCTCCGGCGGCTGTTCCGATGTGGTTGTACATGTCTCTCTCTCTGTTTCACCAGTCGCGCCGACGGCGTGTCAGCGCATCCAGGTAGGCCTTGGTGTGGACGACCTGCAGGAACAGGTCGACGACGAGCTCGTACATCGACGCGGCGGCGAGCATGTACCGCCAGCCGCGGTCGCGGACCGTCACGATCCGCTCGACGACGAAGATCGCGGTGACGGCCAGCCAGAACGGCTGGAGGCTCAGCTCGCCCCAGCCGACGGCGTAGACGATCGTGGCCAGGTAGACGTACGTGATGATGCAGCCGAGCATCGTGAGCAGCTGGCGCCCCCAGTAGGGAGCCGTGACCCGCGTGAAGCCGTACTGCACGCAGTTCTCGACCGCTCCGCGCTTCCAGCGCAGGCGCTGACGCCACAGGTCCCCCCAGGTCGGCATGACCTCGGTGACGAGGGTGCAGCCGGCGGGGCTCAGCACGTCGTAGCCGAGGTGGCGGATCGCGAACGTGAGCTCGTTGTCCTCGGTGAGGACCGTGGTGTCGTAGATGCCGCCGATGCCGTCTCCGGAGGGGAGGGAGCCGGCCAGGCGGGCCGCGCTGATGCGGCGCATCACGGCGACCTGGAGCACGGCCGCGGTACCCGTGACGACCAGGCACTTCCCGTTCAGGCGGCGCACGTCGCGGGCGTAGCGCGCGTACTCGTTGCGCTGGAGGTGGCCGACGAAGCCGCCGCCCTCGCCGCCGCGGAACACTCCTCCGACCGCGCCGATGCCGCCGTGCAGCCTGCCGCGGGCGATCTCGAGGAACCCGGGGTCGAGCGCGGAGTCGGCGTCCTGCACGAGCACCAGGTCGTCGTCCTGCAGCCCCGGGAGGACCTCGGCGAGGAACTGGTTGAGTCCGCCCGCCTTCTTGTGGCTGTTCCCGACGGTGACGAAGACCTCGGCGCCGTGCGCGAGAGCGATCTCGACCGTGGCGTCGGTGCAGTTGTCGGCAATGACGACGATCCGGTCCGGCGGCCAGGTCTGCCGGCGCAGGCCCTCGATCGCCGCGGCGATCCCGGCCTCCTCGTTGTGGGCGGGGAGGGCGGCGACCAGGTCGCCGATGCGCGACGAGGCGCGGCGGCCGCTGCGGGGGCGCGTGCCGGCGATCGGGGTGAATGCCGGAGGGAGTCGGTCGGCGTCGACGGCGGGGAGCACGGTGCGCTCGAGGACCGCAGTGGGGGCCGGCGGACGCTCGAGCAGCGCGGTCGGGGCGGCCGGGCGCTCCAGGAGCGCGGTCGGGGCGGCCGGGGGCTCCAGGAGCGCGGTCGCAGCGGACGAACGCTCGACCACGGCGGTCGGCGCGGCCGGACGCTCGACCATCGCAGCCCGACGCTCCAGGACAGCGGCCGGCACGACCGGTCGCTCGACCACCGCGGACGGGGCTGCCCGACGCTCCAGCACCGCGGTCGGGGCGGCGGGGATCGTCACCGCTCCGGCAGGCGTCGCGGACGCGAGGCGGCGCGGAGCGGAGACCCGTTCGCGCCCGGAGCGGGCGGCACGGCGTCCCGAGAGCGGGCGCGAGGCCGTCTCGTCGTGCGCCTCCCAGGTCGCCCGGCGACGGGGAGCCGTCGGCTCGTCCGCGCCGTGGCCGGGCTGTGTCGTCATGACTGTTCCTCTCCGCGGCCGGGGGCCGATGTGCGCTGATGAGCGCCCGCGCGGAACGGAGGTCGTCGCCGGGGTGGGCGCGACCCGAGTGAGGAACGGCGTCCGACGGGGGGATCGGAGCAGGGCCTGACAGAGGACAGCATCGGGGGGTGCTGCGATCAACCTAGGGGCACGGAGATGATGGAAGCAAGCAAATTTTGTCACCCTAAAGGGGCCACGCAAGGTCCTTGCGGCTTCTTCGTCTTCGTCGTATCC
The DNA here is from genome assembly GCF_002930975.1 of Rathayibacter sp. AY1A3. Taxonomy (NCBI): domain Bacteria; kingdom Bacillati; phylum Actinomycetota; class Actinomycetes; order Micrococcales; family Microbacteriaceae; genus Rathayibacter; species Rathayibacter sp. AY1A3. The sequence continues at coordinate 123,773 of NZ_PSTO01000006.1, forward strand.
GATCCGTCGGCTCGCTGAGCCTCCTCCACACCCGGCGCACCCCTGTCCGCTCGGCCCCGCGGCGGGCCGTTCGGGGGTCGGCGGCGCTCTTGTGCGCCGAGCCGCCGGGGTCCACCATCGAGCGACGGCCCCCGCCCGGGGCGGCCGCACCCGACGGGTCAGGGGCGCCATGCGGTCGCGAGGTCTGCTCTTCTGCCTGATCCCGCCGATCCTCTGGGGCGGCATGCTCCCGGTCGCGGACAGCATCGCGGCGACGGTCGACTCCTTCTTCATGACCCTCATCCGCTACACAGCCGCCGCGGTCGTCCTCGCCCTGCTGCTCGCCCGGGCGGAGGGGCTCCGCGCCTTCCGGCTCGACGGCCGCGGGTGGCGGCTGGCGCTGCTCGGCGCCTCCGGATTCGCCGGCTTCGGCCTGCTCGCCTTCACGGCTCTGCGGTTCACCTCGGCCCCGAACGTCAGCCTGATGATGGGGATGATGCCCGCGATCGGCGCGGTGCTCGCGAGCATCGGCGCGCGTCGCCTGCCGCCTGCCGCCACCGTCGGCTGCATCCTGCTCGCGCTCGCCGGAGTCGCGCTCGTCGTCACCCGCGGCGACGTCGCCCTCCTCCTCGACGGCGAGCTGGGGTTCGGCGAGCTGCTCGCCCTGCTCGGCGCGATCTGCTGGGTCGTCTACACGCGCGGAGCCGCGGCGTTCCCCGGCTGGTCGGCGCTGCGGTACTCGACGCTCACCACCGCGCTCGGCTGCCCCTCGATCGCCGTCGCGGTCGCCGTGGCGACGGCCACCGGCTCCGCGCACCCGCCGACCGGAGCCGAGGTGCTCGCGGCCTGGCCGCAGCTGGCCTACCTGATCCTCCTGGCCGGCGTCGTCGCCGTGCTGCTGTGGAACACGGGCATCAAGCTGCTCGGCGCCCTCAACGGCACGCTCTTCCAGAACCTCGTCCCGGTCACGACCTTCGCGATCAGCATGGCGGGCGGCTACCGGCCGGGGCCCGTCGCCCTGCTCGGCGCGGCCATCGTCGTGACGGCGCTGCTGCTCAACAACTGGGCGACGCGGCGCGCGGCCGCGGTCGCCGCGCGTCCCGCGGCGGTGCCGGCTCCGGTGCGCTGAGCGCACCGCGGGAGCCTCCCGCTCGGGGCGGTCACTGGTCGGAGTTGCCGGCCCAGCGGACGGAGCCCTGCGCCTCCTCCTTGCTGATCGGGGACACTGTGCGGCAGTGCGAGCACTCGAGCAGGTAGCGGGTCGAGACGGTCAGGACGGGGACGAAGAAGAGCGAGAGGCGCGTCCGGCGGCGGAGGATCCGCTGCTCGTCGCGCTGCCCGCAGACGCGGCAGACGAAGACGAGCGTCCGGAGGAGGTCCTCGACGGCTCGGGTCCCGAAGATGAGGAGCATGCGTCCGAGCGTAGGGAGCAGGGCGCGCTCGGCGGAGGGGGTTGCCGGGGCGCCGTCGCCGCGTAGCGCCGGGCGCAGACGACCACGGCGAGCGCCGTCTCGAGCAGGTCGCCTCCGTAGAACAGCAGGAGCGCCGCCTGGCGTCCGGTCTCGTCCGGCGCCTCCGCGTAGAGCACGGTCGCGAGCAGCGCGTGCGCGGCGATGCCCGCTCCGAGCACGCCCAGGCGCAGGCCGAACGGGGCGCGGTGCGGGTTCGGATCGACTCCGGCGAGCGCCGCCGTCAGCAGGCAGCCGCTGAGCAGGAAGTGCAGGCCGAGTGCGAGGTGCAGCAGCGGGTCGGCGTGCGCGGCGGCGAGCAGTCCGGTCGCGTGCACGAGCCAGAGGGAACCGGTCGAGAGCAGGACCGCAGTCACCGGGTGGGCGAGGAGACGGGCCGGGCGGCTCCGGAGCAGCCGCGAGAGCCGCCGGGCAGCCGTGACGTCGAGCGCGCGCAGGGCCAGGGTGACGGGGGCCGAGAGCACCAGGAGGAGCGGCGCGAGCATCCCGAGGACCAGGTGCGTCAGCATCGCCCCGCGCGGATCCGCGTGCGACCACTCCGCCAGCGGACCCGCGAAGCAGAGCGCCGCGGTCTCGAGCCCGCCGAGCAGCAGGGCGGTGCGGTGGAGCGGCCACGGCCGTCCGCGCCGCCGCTCGAGTGCCGCGGCGCCCCCTCCGAGCGCCGCCGCCGCCGCCAGCGGGACCAGGAGCAGCAGGCCCGGGTCGAGCAGGGAGTGGTCGGCGTGCGGGGTCACGCCGTCGCGCGCCGTCGCCGAGGCAGGAGGAGGAGCCCCGCCGCGAGCAGCACCGCTCCTGAGGCGATCCAGGCGGAGTCGTAGAGGAGCAGGTCGACGTCGTAGCGCACCTGGTGAACGCGGAGCAGCTTGTGGTCGACGACTCCGTCCCACAGCTGGAACAGCCCGGCCCCGGTGAGCCCCGCGGCCCACGCCGTGCGCGGACGCAGAGCGGATCGGCGCCGGGCGTCGGCGATCAGGAAGCCGCCGCCGACGAGTGCGAGGATCTCGGCCGCGTGCAGCAGCCCGTCCGAGAGAAGGCCGATCGCCGGAGTGGAGCGGTCGTAGAAGTGGTGCCAGGCGAGGATCTGGTGGAAGACGATCTCGTCGACGGCCGCCATGAGGCCGACTCCGATCAGGAAGGCGCCCTGGAACGCCCGGTCGCCGCGGAGTCCCCGACGCCGCATCCGGTCCCCTCCCGATCGAGTGCCGGGGCCCCGGGATCCCGAGACCCCCGCGCCTCCTCCCGAGGCCCCGCCACCAGGGAAGCGGACGCCCGGATCGCGGCCTAGAGGGTTGACTCCTCGCGCCCGCGCCGGTCGTGCTCCCCCTCCGCTACGGGCTGGGCCGACGACGCGCAACCCCGCGCGAGGGGCGCTCCCGTTCGGGAGAGTGGAGGCATGCAGCAGCTGACCTACGCCTCCAAGAGCTTCGTGACGACCGACGCCGTGACCGAGGCCCTCCTCGACCTGGTGACCGCGATCGACCGCCAGGAGCACTCCGAGGCGGTCACGGTCCCGGCGTTCACCGAGGACGGCGAGCTCATCGAGGCGAAGATGACCCTCGACGCGAGCAGCGAGCTGGTCGCCGTCCCCGTCGAGGTCTCCATCAAGGACGAGGAGTCGACCACCGGCGCCGTCGAGGCCGCCGTCGAGGACATCCGCTCCCGCATCAAGAGCAACCGCGCCACGATCGCGCGCCCCGTGATCGACGAGGACCCGGAGCCCTACAACTACGAGGAGTTCTGAGCCGCGCCTGCGGGCCTCTGCGCCGGTCCTCGCCCTGCGCCTCTTGACCGGCGGCGCAGCAGGGAGTCGGATGAGGGCGTGCGCGCGCTGGTCCCCGTCTCCGATCCGTGGTCCGTCGACGGGAGCGGGCGGACGGACGACGGGCCCGTCGACGACCTCTCGGTCCGCGCCGAGCGGGACGGCGGCTCGTACTCGGTCCGGACGCTGCGGCTGACCGGTGTCCGCCTCGGGCCGCGCGGCTCGGTGCACGGAGTGGTCACCGACCCGGTCGCGACGGCCGCGCTCGCGATCGGATCGCTCCTCCTCTCCGCGATCCCCGCCGGCCTGCCCGGGGACCGGACGCGAGCGGCGATGGCGGCGGCGGAGGCGCGGGCTCAGGAGCTGGCCGCCGATCGGCCCGCGTGGGACGTGAGCGCCCTCCCCCTCGACGGCATCGACTACGCGCTCTTCACCCGGACCCTGCCCGAGGGCGCCGTCGCGCACGCCGACCTCGGCTGGGCCGTCGTCGCGCTGTGGAGCACAGGCCCGCTCCCCCGGGGCCCCTTCCACCTGCTCGAGATCCCCGACGAGCCCGTCCCGCGCTGAGTCGCCCGGATCGGCTCGCGACACGCCGCAGCGGGGAGCCGATCCAGGCGACTCAGCGAACGGGTCAGCGCACTCGGCGCGGGGTCAGGCGCCCGCGACCGTGGAGCCGCGCACCAGCAGCTCGGTCGGCAGCAGCGTCACGCGCTGCACCTCCTCGCCGGCCAGGAGGCGCACCAGCACGTCCGCCATCGCCTCGCCGAGGCCCGTGGAGGGCTGGCGCACCGTGGTGAGGCGCGGCTCGCTCGCCTCGGCGAAGTAGTCGCCGTCGAATCCCGCGAGCGCGATGTCGCCCGGCACCGTGAGGCCGCGCTCGCGCAGCGCCGTCAGGGCGCCCGCCGCCATCTGGTCGTTGGAGGCGAAGACCGCGTCGATCGGCCGGCCGGAGTCGAGCAGGCGGCGCATGGCGGTCGCGCCGTCCTCGGGCGAGTAGTCGCCGTACTCGACGAGCGAGTCGTCGAGCCCCGCGGCGGTGACGGCCGAGCGCCAGCCGGACAGGCGGTCGATCGCGGCGGGCATGTCCTGGCGGCTCGCGATCATCGCGGGGGCCGTGCGGCCGAGGCCCAGGAGGTGCTCGGTGACCGTGCGCGCCGCTCCGGTGTTGTCGACGTCGACGAAGTAGCTGCCGCCCTCCTCCGTCAGCGGCCGCCCGCCGAAGACCACAGGGAGGGAGGCGCCGAGCTGCGCGTAGGAGTGGTCGCCGCTGTGGTGCGAGACGACGAGCGCGCCGTCGACGTTGCCGCCGAGCAGGTAGCGCCGCGTCTTCTCGGGCGCCGCCTCCGACGCGATCACGATGGTGAGCGTGTACTCGGTGCCGGCGAAGGCCATCGCGGCGCCCTGCACGACCGAGGCGAGGAACGGATCCGCGAACACCTTCGCCGCCGACTCCGGCACCACGAGAGCGACGGTCTGCGTGCGGCGGCTGGCGAGGGAGCGCGCGGCGCGGTTGGGCACGTAGCCGAGCTGCTCGATCGCGGCGAGCACGGCCGTCCGGGCACCGTCCTTCACGCGCGGGGAGTCGTTGACGACCCGGCTGACCGTCGCGCGGGAGACTCCGGCCAGCGCGGCGACGGCTTCGAGGGTCGGGGCGGCCGAGGCGGTGTCGTGGGTCATGCAGGCCTTCCTCGCGGGTGCCTCCGAGGCTAGCCGAGCGCCGGAGGAGCGGGCTCGTGCGGGGCGTCAGCGGCGTGAAGGGGCGCGGATCGCGGCCATTCGGGGGTGATGCGGGGCGGCGGAGCGGGCCACCGGAGCGAGTCCGCGGCGTGCGAGGGCTCGGATAGCGGCCGTTCGGGGTGGCGCCGGGCGATCGGGGGCGCCGCCTCGGCGATGGCCGACACGACCGGCGCGCAGCGATCGATCGCCCGCCGCCGGCGGCAGGCCGCCCCGCGCCCGTCAGCGCCCGCGGCGGAAGCGCGCGAGGAGGCTCCGGAGCCGCTCGGCCTGCCGGTCCGTGAAGTCGTTCGACAGCCGGAACGCCTCGCTCGTCGGATCCGCCCCGTTCGCGACGTCGCGGATGGCGCGCAGCGCCTGCTCGGACGGCGTCGGCCCGTCCCCCGGACGCGGCTGCGCCGGCCCGCTCGAGTTGTCCTCGTCGCGCGGGTCCTTCGGCTCCATGTCGCCTCCTCCGCGCCAGCCTAGGCGGCGGCAGGTCGGGCTAGGAGGCCCGAACGGGGCGTGATCGGCGGGATCCTGCGCGGCAGTGGTCGGGATGCTCCGAGCACGACGACCGGCCGGGTCGAGAACCCGCCGACCGCTCAGTCCACGGCCCGATCCCTCACCGCAGCCCCCGACCCCCGGACCCGGGGCGCCACGGCCCCGGGCCCGAGGCCCCCGTCCCGCGGTCCGATGTCCCCCGACCCGGTCCCGCGGGAGTCTCCGGGCGTCAGCCCTTCACCGCTCCGCTCATGATGCCCGCGATGAGCTGGCGTCCGGCGAGCAGGAACAGCACCAGCAGCGGGATCACCGAGAGCACGGCGCCGGCCAGCACGATCGAGTAGTCGACGTAGTAGCCCGACTGCAGTTGCGCGAGCGCCGTCTGCAGGGTCGGGTTCGTGGGGCTGAGGACGATCAGCGGCCAGAGGAAGTCGGTCCAGGCCATCATGAACGTGAAGAGCCCGAGGATCGCCATCGCCGGTCGCGCCGCCGGGACGGCGACGGTGAGGAACGTCCGGAACTGGTTCGCTCCGTCCACGCGCGCCGCCTCGATCAGCTCGTCCGGGATCACGTCGACCAGGTACTGCCGCATGAAGAACACGCCGAACGCGGTGACCAGCGTCGGCACGATCACGGCGCCGAGCGAGCCGGTCCAGCCGAGCTGCCGCATCAGGATGAACAGCGGGATGATGCCCAGCTGCGTCGGGATCGCCATGGTCGCGACGACTCCGATCATCAGGCCGTCGCGCCCGCGGAACCGCAGCTTCGCGAAGGCGTAGCCGGCGAGCGTCGAGAACGACACGACCGACAGCGTGATGATCCCCGAGACGATGATGCTGTTCAGCAGCGCCGTCCAGAACGGGATCGCCGTCAGCACCTGCGACGCGTTGGCGAGGAAGTTGCCGCCCGGGACGAGCGGCAGGGTCTCGCTGCGGGTCGCGTTCGAGCCGCTCGCCACGACGAACGACCACCACAGCGGGTAGGTCGAGCCGAGGATGAAGGCGCTCAGCAGCCCGTAGGTGAGGAAGCCGGGCCGGTCGACGCGGCCGGCGCGGGAGGCGCGGACGCGGCGCACCGGGAAGGCGGCGGAGGTGGCGGGGGCGGTCATCGCTCGCTCTCGTTCTGGCCGAGGCCGGTGGTGGTGAGCAGGGGGTCCGCGGCGGCGATCTCGTCGGCGGTCGCGGGGCGGGCGGAGCGCCGCTTCGAGCGCTGCGAGATCCGGTTCTCGACGGAGGCGATCCGCCGCGAGATCGCGAAGTTCAGCAGGCCGATCAGCACGATCAGGAGGAACAGCAGCCACGCGATCGCGGCCGCCTCGCCGAAGTTCTGGCGGAAGAACGCCATCTCCCAGAGGTAGAGGACGGTGGTCTGGAACTGCCGGTCCGAGCCGCCGATGCCGCCCGCGTTCGACACGTCGAACAGGCGCGGCTCCGCGAAGATCTGCAGGCCGCCGATGGTGGCGGTGATGATCACGAAGATCAGGGTCGGCCGGATGCTGGGGATCGTGATCGAGCGGAAGCGGCGGAACGCGTTCGCCCCGTCGATCGCGGCCGACTCGTGCAGCTCGCGCGGCACGGCCTGCATGGCGGCGAGGAGGATGAGGGCGTTGTAGCCGGTCCAGCGCCAGTTGACCATCGTCGCGATCGCGACGTGGCTGGCGAGGCGGTCGTTCGTCCACTCGATCGGGCTGATGCCCACGAGGCCGATCAGATTGTTGATCAGGCCCTCCTGGTCGCTGAAGACGCTCGAGAAGATCAGCGCGACCGCGACCGGCGAGACGATGTACGGCAGCAGGACGCTCATCCGCCAGAAGGTGCTGGCCCGCAGCGCCTGGTCGAGGGCGGCCGCGAGCAGCAGCGCGACGGCGAGCTGCGGGATCGTGGAGAGCAGGAAGATGCTCAGCGTGTTGACGATCGAGTTCCAGAAGAAGCGGTCGCCGAGCACGGCCGCGAAGTTCGCGAACCCGACGAAGTCGCCCTGGCCCTGCAGCAGCTGCCAGTCGTAGAGCGACACGACGAGCGTGTAGACCAGCGGGAACGCGCCGGTGAGCGCGAAGAGCAGGAAGAACGGCGAGATGTAGAGGTAGGGCGAGGCCTTCACGTCGAAGCGGCTCGCGCGCTGGCGGAAGGTCAGCGGGAGTCGGGGCGCCGGGCGCCGCTTCCCCGCGGGGGGCGTCGCCGTGGCCGGCGGGGTGAGTGTGCTCGTCATGGCGCTCTCTTCGAGGTCGAGTCGGAGTCGGAGGGGATGCGGCGGGGCCGGAGAGGCCTCGGCCGGCGGGCGGCAGCGTTTCTCCCGTGCGGCGGGGCGGCCCGGGATGCGGACGGCCCGGCCGCACGGGGACCGGGAGGTCCGGTGGCGGCCGGACCTCCCGGATCGGGTGGGCGTCGTCCCGGAGGCGTCAGCCCCCGGGCGTCGGCCCGACCGGATCAGTCGACGAGCTCGCCGAGGAGCTGGAGCGCCTCGTTCCAGCCCTCCTTGCCGTCGATCTCGCCGCGGTCGACCTTCTGCAGGACCGGTCCGAAGACGTTCTCCTGGATCAGCGAGTCGTCCGGGCCCTTGTACTGGGCGACGACGCCCTCGGCGCGCTGCGCGAGGATCGCGCCGGTCGGGGAGTCGTTCATGCCGGGGTCGGGAGCGGCCGCGGAGGCGAGCTCCTTCTGCGCGTCGAGGGTGCTCGGGAACGGTCCGGCCGCCTCGAACGCCTTCAGCTGCTGCTCCGGCTCGCTGAGCCACGACGCCAGCGCGGCGGCCTCGGCGGGGTGCTTCGACTGGGTCGGGACGGAGAGGAACGAGCCGCCCCAGTTGGCGGGGCCGCCGGGGAAGACGTCAGCGAAGTCCCAGCCGGTGGCCTCGGCGTTCCCGCCGCCGGCCTCGACGTTGCTCTTCAGCGTGCCGAACATCCAGCCCGGGCAGACGAAGGTGGCGAAGGTCTGGTCGGTGAACGACTTGCCCTTGTTCCAGTCCCACGCCTTCTGCGCGGCCGAGAGTCCGGAGGCGGTGGCGTCGGTCAGCTGGCCCCAGCGCTCCTCGAGCTCCGGGTTGCCCTCGACGTTCAGCTCGCCGTCGGAGGTGTAGTACCCCTCGGGCAGCTGGTTGACCATGGCGTTCCAGACGAATCCGGAGTGGTCGAACCACGCCTTGCCGGTCGCGTCGTGGTACTTCTGGCCGGCGGCGAAGTAGTCGTCCCAGGTCGCGTCCGGTCCGCCGAGCATCTCGGCGACGGCGGCGCGGTCGGTGGGCATGCCGGCGGCCTCGAAGGCTGCGGTGTTGTAGCAGAGGCCCTCGGGTCCGATGTCGGTGCCGTAGCCGATGACGCGTCCCTCGGGGTCGGTCGCCTGCTCGTACTTCCAGTCGACCCAGTCGGCCTTGCGGTCCTCGATGCCGTGGTCGCGCAGGTCGACGAACTGGTCCGAGACCTCCATGACGGAGCCGAGCCAGCCCTCCTCGATGGCGACGACGTCGGCGAGTCCGGAGCCGGCGGCGAGCTTGGTGAACGCGTCGGTCCGCGCGTTGCCGCCGGTGTCGATGTTGTTCGGGACGATGGTGATCCCCGGGTTGGCGTCCTCGTACTCGCCGTAGAGCTCGTCGAAGCCCATGGCGTTGAACGTGGTGACGGTCAGCTCGATCTCGCCGCCCTCGGAGGCGTCGGATCCCGACGAGCATCCGGTGACGATCAGGGCGAGGGCCGAGGCGCCGGCGATCGCCGCGGCGATCCTGGTGCGTCGTGAATAGGGCACGGTCACTCCTTCGTGATGGTGGTGGGGCACCCCTGCGAGCGCTCTCACGCGTGCTGTTCCGCGAATGTGAGAGCGCTCTCACGAGGTGTGCGGCGAGCTTACGCACGCCCCCGCGGAGAGGTCAAGCGTTTTCGAGAGAGCGCTCTCATTGAATTGATGGTCCCCGCCTAGCCGCGCGCCTCCCCGCTGCCCTCGCCCCGCGGGAACGCAGAAGTCGCGGTACTCGAACGCGAGTACCGCGACTTCCGTGGACTCACCGCCCCCTGCCGATCGAGTAGCGGCTACTCGACCAGCAGGCCGACCTCAGCCCACCAGCACCGCGAAGCCCTGCGCGGGCAGCTGCACGGAGACGGCACCGGACGGCGACGACTCGCTCACGAGCGCGCCGTCCTGCGAGTAGACGCGCAGCGTGCCGGAGCCGCCCGAGACGCCGATCGCCGTGGTGCGCACGCCGTCGGTGGAGTTGCGGATCAGCTCGGTGCGGCCGCCCTCTCCTCCGACCACGAGGCGCGTCACCAGCGGGCGCACCAGCAGCGCATCGAGGCGCGTCCGGCCGCTCAACGGGCGGACCTCGACGCTCGACGAGCCGGCCGGCACGGTGCGGCGGAGCTTCTCCGGGAGCAGCGCGCCCGACGCCTCCGTGACCCCCTGCGCCCCGACGGTCGAGCGGAGCAGGTCGAGCGGGCGCGAGCCCGACGTCCAGACGCTCAGCGGCGTGCGCTCCGTACCGCGCTGCGGCTGGTCGATGACCGCCTCCACCACGCGGTCCTGCGTGGACGGGCCGATCGGGATCGAGATCGCGCGGCGCGGGTCGGTCAGCGAGAGGTACGAGCCGCTCCAGCCGGCCTCCCCCGTCCAAGACGATTCGGGCGTGACGACGGTTCCGCCGCGCGCGCTCTCGGCCTCGACCAGCGTCAGCCCGTCGCGCGAGCGCTCGGTGGCGACGGAGCGGGCGCGGTCGGCGACATCCGGGTGCTCGTCGAGCGCCAGCATCGCCAGCAGGCCGTGGATCGTGCTCTCGGCGCCGCTGTTGCGGTTGACGGACCCGTCGGCCTGGACGCCGTCGAAGACGACTCCGGTGGCCGGGTCGTAGACCGGGCCGAGGCTGCGGTTCAGGCCGAAGAACCAGGCGCCCTGCACGGCCGCGAGGTCGGTGAAGGCGCTGGAGCCGGTGGCGTCGGCCAGGGCGAGCGAGTTCTGCAGGCGGGAGTCGGCTCCGTACGCGATCTGCACGCGGTCGGTCGGAGTGGGGTTCCAGCCGTTGTCGGGGCCGCCGGCGGTGAGCAGCTCCGGAGCGAAGCGGGCGCCGTCGACGAGCGCGGGCTCGAGGAGCGAGGAGTCGTCGAGCGCCGCGGACGACGCGGCGAGTCCGCCGGCCATCTGCGACGACCAGGAGTGCCAGAGCGTGCGCGACTTCGTCCACGGCAGGATCGCGCCGTACGGCCAGGCGGTGGTGTCCGCCTCCGTGGTCGTGGTGCGGGCGTAGGCGGCGACGCCCTCGGCGAGCTCGGCCGTGCTCGAGCGCACCGCGGAGTCGTCGGGAGCGGCCTCGAGGTAGGCGGAGAGGCCGAGCAGCGCCTCCGAGGTGGCGTCGGCCCCGTCGACGATCAGCCAGGCCGGAACCTGCACGCCGTCGGCCTGCGCGTACTCGCCGTAGCGCGTGAGAACCTCGCGGTCGACCGCGGCGACGCCGAGCCGCAGCCGATCCTGCAGGAAGGCGGCGAACTCCGGATCCGTGTCGCGGAACGCCGCGTAGCCCTCGCCGAACGCCCAGAGCGTGCGGGCGAGCCAGTAGCTGTCCTCGGAGTCGCTCGGGTCCGGCAGCTCGACCGGCTCGGCGCTCGCGTTCAGCTCCCCGTCGGTCTGCATCCAGAGCACCACGTTCCCGGCGTCGTCGCCCTCGGTGGTCTGGAAGTAGGCGAGGGCGCGGAGCGTCTCGAAGGCCTTCTCGCGGCTCTCGGTCGATCCGGTCTGCTGCCAGTGGCGGAGGTAGACGACCGCGGCACGCGAGATGTCGTCGGTGGTGAACGCGCCCTGCTCGTAGTCGCCGGTCGCCGGATCGAGGCGGCCACCGCCCACGCGCTCGAAGGCGCCGCCGTCGCGGGCGTCGGCGTAGGTCCACGGCATCACCAGGGTCGGCTCCTCGTCGAGCCGGTAGGTGGTGTGGCCGGGCTCGGGCACCGGAGTGGCGGTGTCGAGGAGGAAGTCGAGGTGCGCCGTGTTCGTCAGCGGGTCGGCCGCCTGCGCGGGGGTCGCGCCGAGGGCGAGGCCCCCGACGGTGAGGGCGGCGGCGGCCAGGACGGCCGCCGATCTGGTGAGCGTGTTCGTCATCGAACTCTCCTTGGGTGGGGTGTGAGGGGCGGATCTCGATAGGCCCGCGATACGGGCTGCTCGATCAGCGGGAGGCGCCGGCGGACTCGATCAGCGGCGTCAGCCGTCCGTGCGGACGAGGCGGGCCGCGCCGATCTTCGAGTCGGCCATGCCGTAGAAGACGTAGTGCTGCCCGTCGATCTCCTCGATCGCCGTCGGGAAGACGACGTTCGGGACGATCCCGCTGCGCTCCTCCTCCGTCTCGGCCTCGAGCAGCGGCTCGGCGGTGCGCGCGATCACCCGCGACGGGTCGTCGCCGTCGAGGAGGATCGCTCCGGCCGAGTAGTTCACGTGCTGCTGCTGCGCGAAGGCGCTGTCGATCACTCCGGTCACCCCGTGGTGGATGAGCAGCCACCCCTCGGGTACGCGCAGCGGCGCGGGTCCGCCGCCGACCTTCAGCTCCTCGAACGGGAACTCCGGGCCCGCGAGGAACCGGTGCCGCGTCCAGCGCGTGAGACTCGCCAGGTCGCGGTCGACCTCGTCCACCGGCACGTAGCTGATCCAGATGCTCTGCCGCGGGTCCTCGATCCCGGCCGGGAGGCGCACGCCCTCGCCCGGCCGCGTCTCGCCGAGGTCCCACATCGGCCGGTGCAGCACCGCGAACGAGCGGGTGCCGTCCGGAGCGGCGACGATCTCGGGGAAGAACACGCAGTCCTTGTTGTGGAACAGGCCCAGGTCGATGTCGAGCGCGTCGTCGTAGGCGAAGGTCACCGGGCCCAGGCGCCGCCAGTCGCGGAGATCCTCCGACACGGCGAGCGCCGTCCGGGGCCCGAGCGGCCCGTAGGCGACGTAGGTCATCACGTGCAGCCCGAGCGCTTCGATGAACGTGATCCGCGGATCCTCCACGCCGGCGTTGTGCGCGCCGCGCTCGAAGCCGCGGTCGGGCGCGAGCACGACGCCCTCGCGCTCGACTCCGACGGGAACGCCGCCCTCTACGACCACGCGGGCCAGGCCCACGCGGGAGACGTTGCCGGCGGCGACCATCCGGGGCAGGAGGTACAGCTCGCCGTCGGGCCCGCGGCCGCTGCCGGGGTTGAGCACCCCCTCGGCTTCGAGCTCGTCGCCCGGGGCGGGCTCCATCACGACGCCGACGCGCTCGAGACGGTAGGGGACAGTGGTGAGGGTGGGAGACATGGTCAGCCTTTCACTCCGGATCCGAGATCGGTCGAGACGAAGTAGCGCTGGAACACGATGAACAGCACCACGACGGGCGCGGCGAGCACGACGGCTCCCGCGAGGATCGCCCCGAACGGGTTGTCGGTCGACGACGCCACGTTCGAGATGTAGTTGGCCAGGGACACGGCGAGCGGCTGCAGCGACGCGTCCTTGGTGATGAGGAACGGCCAGAGGAACTCGTTCCAGGGGCCGATGAAGGTCAGCAGCACGGCGGTCACCAGCGCGGGCCGCACCAGCGGGAGCGCGATGGTCCACAGCAGCTTCAGCTCGCCGGCGCCGTCGATCCGGGCCGCCTCGAACAGCTCCTTGGGGAGCTGCAGGAAGTACTGCCGGAAGATGATCACCGCCGTCGAGTTGATGGCGAACGGCAGGATCATCCCGAGGTGGCTGTCCGCGAGGCCGTAGTCGCGCGCGATCAGCACGTAGAGCGGGATCTGCAGCAACTGGAACGGGATGACCTGCACCAGCAGGGCGAGCGCGAACACCGCGTTGCGCCCCCGCCACTGCAGCATCGCGAGCGCGTATCCGGCGAGGACGCCGAAGAACACGGTGCACAGCAGCACGCCGCCGGTGAAGATCCCGGAGTTGACCAGTCCGGTGAGCAGGCTGATCCGCTCGTTCACGTTGACGTAGTTGTCGAGCGTGAGGTTGCCCGGCTCCGGGATCGCTCCCGCGAGCGTCGGATCCGGATCCGTCTGCAGGGAGCCGACGATCATGTAGTAGAAGGGGAAGAGGAAGACGATCGCGCCGATCGCGAGCACGACTCCGCGGAGGATCACGGCTCCGCGGCTGGAGCCGACGGGGCGCCTCCGCGGGGCCTTCTCCGGGGCGGCGGCGGCGGGCACGGCCGAGGCGGCGCCTCCGGCACTGGACAGGGTGCTCATGAGTTCCTCTCCCCCGCGAAGCGGTTCTGCAGATAGGCGATGACCAGCACCAGCAGCACCAGGACCACGCCGATGGCCGAGGCCACGTCGGGCTGCCCCTGCTGGATCCCGAGCTGGTACATCAGCAGCACGGGCGAGGCGGACGCGCCGTTGGGGCCGCCTCCGCCGGTGAGGAGGTAGGGCTCGGTGAAGAGGTTCGCCCCGGTGACGGTCGACACCAGCAGCACCAGGAGGGTCGCGGGCCGCACGCTGGGCACGGTCACCGACCAGAACTGGCGGATGCGTCCGGCGCCGTCGGTCGACGCCGACTCGTAGAGCTCCTTCGGCACGTTCTGCAGCGCCGCCAGGTACAGCAGGATGTAGAACCCGAGCTGCTTCCAGGTGACGTAGAGAGCGATGATCGGCATCGCGAGCTGCTCGTTGATCAGCCACGACGGGTTCGGCGCCAGCGGCCCGAGGAGGCTGTTGACCAGCCCGTTCCCGTTGAAGAGGAAAAGCCACACGCCGACGACCGCGACGCTCGCCGTGACGTAGGGCACGTAGAAGCTGACGCGGAGGAACGTCCGCAGGTGCACGACCTTGTCGAGCGCCGCGGCGAGCAGGAGCGAGAGCACGACCGTCAGCGGCACGTTGATCACCAGGAAGATCCCGATGTTGCCGAAGGAGCGGATGACCTGCGGGCTCGAGAACGCCGTGACGAAGTTGTCGAGGCCGACGAACGGCCGCTCCACCTGCACGCCGGGAGCCGCGAAGAAGAAGTCGTGGAACGCGATCCAGACCGAGTAGACGACCGGGAACGCGAAGACCGCGAGCACGAAGAGGAGGTAGGGGCTGCCGAACAGCAGCCCGAGGGGCTGGGGCCCGAGGACGCGGTGCAGGAGGCTCCGCTTCCCCGGTGCCCCGGCCGGCGCGGGCCGGCGGGTGAGGGTGGTCACGGCCGGGTCACTGCTGGCCGGCGAGCCCGGTGACGGTCTCGGCCGCTCCGTCGAGCGCCGTCTTCACGTCGCCCTCGCCGAAGATGACCGTCTTGCCCCACGCGTCGCGGATCGCCTGCAGCATCTGCACGGTGTTCGGCCCCGACGGCACCTCGATGGTGCGGCTCGCCTGGTCGCCGAAGCGCTGGTAGGCGGGGTTCGCCTCGAAGTAGTCGGCGTAGGTGGTCTGCAGGTCGGTGCGCAGCGGCATCTGGCCGGTGGTCTCGAGCAGCGAGCGGTCCTGCTCCTCGCTGGTCGCGAACTTCAGCACCTCCCAGGCGGTGCCCTTGTTGGCGCAGGCGGAGTAGAGGCCGACGTTCTTCGCGTCGCTGAAGGTCCAGGTGTCCTCGGCGGGCGTGCCGTCGGGGGTGGGCACCGAGACGGAGCCCCAGTTCAGGTCGTCGTAGACCGAGACCGCCCAGGGGCCGACGATCGACATCGCGGCCTGGCCGTCGGCGAAGGCGTCGCCCTGGTACTGCTCGCGGCCGGCGAGGCCCTGGTCGTAGAGGCTCTTCCAGAAGTCGGCGACCTCGTAGCCCTCGTCGTCGGCGAAGGTGGCCTCGCCGTCCTCGACGAGGCTCGTCCCTCCGGTGGCCGCGGCGTAGAGCGGCATGAAGTCGAACTGGGTCTGGAAGAACTCGCTGGTGGGCGCGGGCTGGATCGCGGCGGGCGCGGCTCCGGACTCGACCAGCGTCTTCGATGTGGCGAGGAAGTCGTCGTAGGTCGACAGCGACGGGTTCTCGGGGTCGAGGCCCGCCTTCGCGAAGAGGTCCTTGTTGTAGAAGATGACGACCGGGTTGCTCTTCCACGGCATCTGGAAGTACTCGCCGTCGGCGTTCTGGTACTGCTCGGCGAGGTCGCCGCTGCGGGTCTCGATGTAGTCGGCGCCGCCGTCGAATTTCGAGAGGTCGACGAGTCCGCCCTGGCGCTCGAACTGGCCGACCGCGCTCGGGGCGGTGTTGAAGACGAGGCACGGCGCGTTGCCGGCCGTGATCGCGGCTCCGATGACCTCCTCGCTGCTCTTGCCCGCGGGGATCTCCTGCCCGGTGATCTCCTCGTCCGGGTGGTCCGCGTTCCAGGCGTCGACCATCGCCTTGCCCCACTGCACCTCCTGCTCGTTGTTCGAGTACCAGATGGTGATCGGTCCGGTGGCGGTGAGGTCGGTCGACGCTCCGCCACCACCGCTGCAGGCGGTGAGGGCGAGGGTCGCGAGGGAGGCGGTGGCGATCCCGGTCAGCCAGCGTCTCGTCGTCGAGGGGGCCATGGTGTTCTCCTTGTCCGGCGTGCGCGACGGTGCGCACGCGTCTTCAGTGGGTCGACGGCCGCGGAGGAGCGGTCGAGTGGCGCACCACGAGCCCGGCGGGCTCGAGGTCGACGTCGGGGGCGCTGCCGGACTCGATGAGGTCGAGCAGCGTGCGGGCGGCCTCCTCGCCCCAGCGCGCGGGGCGCGTGCGGGCCGAGGTCAGCGACGGGTAGACGTGGGCGGCGATCTCGGAGTCGTCGAAGCCCGTGATCGAGAGGTCGTCGGGGAGCCGGAGCCCGCGGGCGTGCGCGACGCCGAGTCCGGCGATGGCCATCGGGTCGTTGCCGAAGACGATCGCGGTGGGCGGGGTCGGGCTGTCGAGCAGCCGCTCCGTGGCCGCCGCGCCCTGCTGCGGGCTGAAGTCGGTAGCGATGGGGGTGGTGGGTTCGAGTCCCACCACCGTGCAGGCTTCTGTGAAGGCGTCGCGGCGGCGGGAGGAGTGGAGCAGGTGGTCCGGCCCCGCGACGTGGGCGATGCGGCGGTGGCCGAGCTCCGCCAGATGCCGGACGGCGTCGGCGATGCCCGCGGAGTCGTCCATCACGACGGCGGGTGAGGAGGAGCCCTCGAGTCGCCCGAGCGTGACGGCCGGGATGTGCAGCTCGGCGAGCAGCGCCGGCCGGGAGTCGTCCTGCCGGAGGTCGGTGAGGAACACGCCGTCGACGCGGCGGTCGGCCGCGAGCGTGCGGTAGACGGCCTCCTCGGAGGCGCCCGGGTCGACGACGCTGAGCACCAGCACTCGGCCGCGCTCGGCGAGCACCCGCTCGACCCCCGAGATGAAGGAGGGGAAGAACGGATCGGCCGCGATGACCGCCGGGTCGCGCGCCACCACGAGGCCCACCGCGAACGAGACGCTGGTGGAGAGGGAGCGGGCCGTGAGGCTGGGCCGGTAGCCGAGCTCGGCGGCGACGCGGAGGATCCGCTCGCGGGAGTCGGGCGAGACGCCCGGCCGGTCGTTGAGCGCGAACGAGACGAGCGCCTTGCTCACGCCGGCCTCACGCGCGACGTCGAGGATCGTCGGTCTGCCCGCCATGGGAGCTCCTTCGCTCGTCGCCGCGTCTGAACCGGTTTTATAAACCGGTTCAGAGCACCGTAGCAGGGAGGCGCGCGGAGGAGAAGAGGGAGGTGGATGAGGCGGTGCACGTGCCACTTTGTGCCCGTTTCCCGCCTGTCCCCGGTGCTGGGACGTGCACGCGTCGGCCGGTCGCTACGGTGACGGACGCCTGTGCATGGGCGCCCGGGATGGCCGCCGAGCGAGTGGCGCCAGGCCGCTCACGGAACCGTCGTACGGCGGAGTCTGAGAGCCCTCCGCGTCCCGGCTCCGGCCCGCCTGCCGGGTGCTGGAGTGTCCCGGTGCCCGGTGACCCCGCAGGCACTCCCCCGACCCGAGAGAGAGAACGATCATGGCCCGCCCCCACTCCGCCAGCCGCACCACGAGCGAGCAGCGCACCGAGCACGCCGAGCAGTACTCGGCCGGAGCGCGCTACGCGTCGGAGGCGTTCGGCACCTTCCTCCTGGTCGCCGGCGGCGTCGGCACCGCGGTCTTCGCCTCCGCCTTCCCCGACTCCGGCAACGCCCTCGGAGTCGGCTTCCTCGGCGTCGCGCTCGCCTTCGGCCTCACCGTGATGGCCAGCATCTACGCCGTCGGCCACATCTCCGGCGGCCACTTCAATCCCGCCGTCAGCATCGGCCTCGCCATCGCCGGCCGGACCGAGTGGAAGCACATCCCCGGCTACATCGTCAGCCAGATCCTCGGCGGACTCGTCGGAGCCGGAGTCGTCTTCCTCGTCGCCGCCGACGGCCCCGCCGGCTACCTCGCCGCCGCCCGCGACTCCGGCTTCGCCTCCAACGGCTACGGCGCCGCCTCCCCCGGCGGCTTCGGCCTCGGCGCGGTTCTGCTGACCGAGATCGTCCTGACCGCCGTCTTCGTCGCCGTCATCCTCTCCGTCACCGCCAAGAGCGAGTACAAGGCCGTCGCGCCGCTGGCCATCGGCTTCACGCTGACGCTCGTGCACCTGATCAGCATCCCGGTGAGCAACACGTCGGTGAACCCGGCGCGATCGATCGCTGCCGCGGTGTTCGCGGGGCCGGATGCGCTGGGGCAGGTGTGGGTGTTCCTGGTCGCGCCGATCGTGGGAGCTGCGATCGCAGGGGTGGGGACGAAGGTGCTGAACCGGCGGAAGTAGAAGGGTGACGGCGCGCGCCGCGACGGGCTCCCTCCCTCGCGCAAGGGCACACTGACGCTCCCGACGCACCTCGAACGACAATCGGATGACCCGCGCTCCGTCAGCAGGGTGGCGGTGTGAGTAGAGCAATCACGATCCGACTGAATCGGCTGATGCAACACGCGAAGGCACCGACTTGCCCCTCGGCTCACTCGAGGCGCATCCTCACCCCAGAGCGCTCGACTACGGCCTTGCTCCCCGGGCGCCACGACGCAGAGCTTGCAGCTGCTGGATCCCAGCAGCGACGGGCGCGTCGAGGTGCAGCCGAGCGCAACGATCTATCGGACGTGCGCCCGAGGCCAAGCAACTGTGGTGCGGCTCCGCCTCAAAAACCCCCTCGCGAACCCAAAGCGAGACGTCCCGCCACGAGACGCCTTGCCGAGACAAACGTGCGCCCGAGATCCGACGAGCGCTCGGGCTTCGCCCGTGAGGCGACCGCGAGTCCCAGGAAGCTAATGTTTTACACAACACTCTCTACATGGTGGGTAGCTCGGCTCGTGGACGAGAGCTTCCGTGGTTGGGGCTAGGTTGAACAAGAGGTTGTTCTGTAGTTGAGGGTCGGGTTGATGTCCGCGTTCCGGGAGTTGACCGAGTCGCGCGAAGTTGGACCGGAGACGGTGGATCTGCTGATTCGCCTCGTGGGCCAGACGAGTCGGACAAACTCGTTCCCGCCTCCACTTGGGCATGGGAACTGGTCAGATCAGGCCGTTCTCGACTACGTCGGGAGCATCCTCGGTAGTCCTCGCGGGTCCGGTATGGCGATCGGGTGCGTGGTCTCAGCAACGGACGACCGCTCGCTAGAGCGGCTGTTGCTCACTTCCATCCGGCGGTTCATGATCGATGAGGCAAAGGCGACCCCGGTGGGAAAGCTTCGGCTCCGGTTGCGCGGTCTGCTCGGGAAGGACGAGCGTTTCGTCAGTGCGACTTCGCTGCTCGCCGGCGAAGAAGCGTGGACGATCCCGGCAAACGGCTCCGCCGTCTGGACCGAAGATCTCGAGGACCTGGAGCGCGTGACAGCATCCGTTCAGGTGGCGCCGATCTATCGCCTCAACAGAGCCGGCCCGACGCCGAGGCCCGTTCGCGAGTCACTTCTCACTCTGAGTCACGAGGCTTTGCTTCGGACCGCTGGCGCGATACGCGCTCAGCTCCTCGCCCGTTTTCTCTACCGCCGCTTCGCCCTCGACTCCGCCGAACCGACGTCGCCCGGATCGGCGAGCAGTCCACCGCCTACGTTGTCCCTTGACCTAGACGACGAGGTCGCGGTGCTCGCGCGGACGATCTACAACGACTTGTCCGTTGCGGAGATCCGTATCCTGGGGAACGTGGGCACGGCCGCAGACCTGTCGGCGTTGAACCCCGCCCGCGACGCGCTCTTCGAGCGTCTTCGCATCTACGGGGGCAGCGACGTCGGGCGTGATGCAGTGAGCCTCGCCGCGCGATGGTGTTCGCCCTCCGGCATGGTTGCAAGTTAGGTCGTCCGTTCACGTGAGATCACCGACTACAGAGAGGACGTCGTCATGATCGACCTACCTCCTCTGACCCGCGCCGACTTGATTGAGCTGGGCAGGAGGATCAAAATCCCCCAACAGGTCGAGGCGCTCACGCCCGAGCCTGGTGAGGTCTGGCGGGCTCTCTGGGACGAAACTGCAACTCTCGTTGTCATCCTCGAGGCCACTGAGATCTCGATCCGCGTTGCTCCGTTCTTCTTTGACTTCGACGACCTGATCTTCAACGAGGAGGACCAGGTCGCGCTCGCGGGGCAGCCGGCCGTCGTTCTCTGGAGCCAGGCCCGAAACATCGCGCCGCTCACCCTCGATGCCGCGTTCGGATCCGTCCCCTTAACAAGACTGACGACGGGTCCGATCATCGATCAAGTTCTCGAATCACAGATGACCGAACCCCTCGACACGCTCGCGGCGTTGACCAGAGACAGCGAAGGTGACGGCACGTTGCGTGAGCGTCTACTGGGACTTCACATCTCTCCGCGGCAAATCGCGGAAGCGCTTGGCCAGCCCCTCGTCGTAGGCGCGAACATTCTTCGTAACCGGCGACCCGTCACATCCGAGGAAGCGGAAGCCCTCGCCGCCGCGGTACCTCTGACCGCGAACGAGATCCTTTCCTCCAACCCGACTCTGCCCCAGCAGTGGCAGGACGAGCTGCAGTCCGCTGCCTACCGCAGACCAGTGCGAAACCTGGCGCGACAGCGCCGTAAGTCGGACTCGGAAGTCTGGCGCTCCGTGGCCTACGGCTCGTACGCGCTCGCTGCGCGGCAGGGCAACAACCTCGAGACCGCGAGCGTGCGTGCGCGAATCCATAGCTACCTACAGTCCGAGCTGGAGCGTAATGACTGACGTCAACCGCGCTGCCCGGATCCACGCGCGACTTGATGCTCCGCACTACGTCAGCCGCATGATTGCGTCGCTGCAAGCTCGAGGCGACATCTCGCTGGAGGAGATCCGTCAAGACCCCATCCGCTGGCTCGAGGAGTGGAACGAAGTCGACGTCTTCGACTTTGAACCCTCGCGAGCGGAGTCAGATTCGAGATGTGACGTAGCCGGACTCTACCGGGGGGAGGAAACACCGCCTCGGATCGGTATTGCGTTCTCCGAGACCCGACAGCGGATGAACTTCACCGCTCTGCACGAGCTCGGGCATCACCTTCAGATGACCGACGAGGAGCTTCTTAACTCGCTCGTGGAGCGTCCGGACGGCGGAGCTGCGCTAGAGGAGGAAGCTTGCGACACTTTCGCCGCGGCGATCCTGATCCCGGAAGCGGCCGCGACCAGCCTGCTCGGCAGAGGAACGCCCTCCGCCGAATCGGTCGTTCAGCTTTGGCAGACGCTCGGGACGGTATCTCGCTCAGCAGTCGCGATGCGAGCTCGTCGACAGATCGATGGCGACGGCCACGTTGTCGTCCTCAACGCCGACGGCATCGTCACGTTCGCGACATCGACGACCGCGATCCGACCAGGGCAGCGAAGCGACCAAACTGCCACGGCGATTTGGTCGGCCATTGAGCGCGCTCACGCGAACGAGACAGTTACGGCGCGGGGACAGTTTGCCTACGGAACCGCGCTGGCCGGCGACATCTATTTCATGCAAGCTACGCCTGCTGGCACCGGCTTCATCATCGTCGCCGCGATCGAACGAGTGCCATGGACACTATCCATCGCCCGACACGAAAGCGCTCCCTACGGCCGCTGGTACGTGTGCCCCCACCTCGCTTGCGCCGCCGAGTTCCTGGCCGGGCCGAAAGACGTCTGCTCCGTCTGCCATCAGCCGACCTGCACCGAGTGCGGCCGTTGCGCCTGTTCCATCACAGCCCCAGCCGAATTCCTCTGCACCGACTGCTTCCTCCTAAAGGGGTCAGCAGAGGCGTCGGCGACCGAAGGCATCTGCTCCGACTGCGCCGCCTGACGAAGCCTCAGAGTTACATCGTCTGTTCCTTGCGAGGGCTCATCCTGGGCCCGGTCAGGAGAACAATGAACAACTCAGCTCGGCCGCTTTCCGCGGTAATCACCATCGACAACACCACCTTCCAGCTCGAGCACGGTGACATCACCGGCCAAGAACTGCGGGAACTCACCAGTCCGGCGGCCAACGAACTGTGGCTCGACCTCCCGGACGCGCAGGACGTCCCGGTTCCGCCGGAGTCCACCATCACCATCGCCAGCGACCTGCGCTTCTTCACGAACACGCCCATCACCATCTACATCGACTCCGCGCCCTACCGGGTCCCAGCCGGTGCCGTGATGGAGCAGAAGTTGCGCGAGCTCACTTCACCGGCGATTCGGGATGACCACCGCATCTGGAAGGACATCTACGACGACCTCGACGACCCCATCGCCGAAGACGAGATCATCCTCATCAGAGACGGCGATCGCTTCTTCACCAAGGCGCCCGAGCGCACCACCTTCGAGATCCGAGTCAACACGGAGAGGCACACCGTCGCCGGCCCGATCGTCTCCTTCGAGACCATCGTCGGACTCGCGTTCCCCGCGCCGCCCACCGGTTCCCAGCTCATTTTCACGGTCGGCTACACCCGTGGCGCCGGCCCCCGCCCCACCGGAACGCTGCGCGCCGGCGAGAGCGTCACGATCAAGAACGGAACCATCTTCAATGTCACAGCGACTGATAAGTCGTAGCGCCGACCTGCAGAAGCTGCGTGACCAGGGATACGAGGTGTCCGTCATCGACGGGCACCTCGTCCTCTCCCACGTCCCCTACGTCAACGCTGCTCGCCAGGTCACCTACGGCTCCCTCGTTTCCACGCTCACCCTCAGCGGCGAAACCACCACCTCACCAGACACCCACGTGGTCTACTTCATCGGCGAGACGCCGTGCACGGCAGACGGCACCCCGCTCGACAACCTGATCCACGCGGTCTACGACGCCCAGCTCACAACAAATCTCGCCGTGAACTTCATGTTCTCGCACAAGCCGGTCCCCTCCGGGCTCTACCCGGACTACTTCGCAAAGATGAGCACCTACGCGACGATCTTGCTGCAGGAAGCCCAGGCCCTGGACCCAGACGCAATCGCCCAGACCTTCGCGCCCGTCACCGATGAGGACGACACCAGCGTCTTCAACTACCTCGACACCGCCTCCAGCCGAGCGGGGATTGCGATGGTCGCCAGCAAGCTCCAGATCGGTAAGGTCGCGATCATCGGAGTCGGCGGCACCGGCGCCTACATCCTTGACCTCCTGGCCAAAACACCCATCGGCGAACTCCACCTTTTCGACGGAGATCGCTTCCTGCAGCACAACGCGTTCCGCGCTCCCGGCGCCCCCACCCTCGACGAACTTGGCTCCACCCCATACAAGGTCAACTACCTCGCAGGCCGATACGCCGCGATGAGGAAGGGAATCTTTCCGCACCCGATCAACATCGATGCCACCAACCTGAGCCAGCTAGACGACACCGACTTCGTGTTCCTCGCGATCGACGACGGCCCGGCCAAGGAGGTCATCGTCACGCACCTTGAGACGGTCGGAATCGACTTCATCGACGTCGGCATGGGCATTTACGAGCGACTCGGCGCGCTCGGCGGCCTCGTCAGAACAACACTCAGCCGGAACGACCAGCAGAGCCGGGCCGATGCCCGCAGCCGGATCTCGTTCGGTGACGACAGCGCCAACGAGTACACGCAGAACATCCAGATCGCCGACCTCAACGCTTTGAACGCTGCCCTCGCCGTCATCAGGTTCAAAAAGCACCTCGGGTTCTTCCTCGACCTGGACGTCACCGACACCTCGATCTTCATGATCGACAGCAACGCGATCGCAAACGAGGACTCGGCATGAAGACCCACACGTTCGACTACGAGTTCATCGACGAGTTCCCAACCACGCCCGCCCCGGGGACGGTCTACGTCTCCACGCCTTACGCCAGCGCGCTTCACCGCTGCGCGTGTGGATGCGGAATCAACGTCGTCACTCCACTGTCACCCGACGACTGGTCCATCATCTTCAACGGCGTCTCCGTCAGCCTGACACCATCCATCGGGAACTGGAGCTTTCCGTGTAGATCGCACTACTTGATTCGGCGCGGCGACGTCATCTGGTCGGACCAATGGTCGACTCAGAAGATCGAAGCTAATCGCGAAGCCGACCACGCACGAAAGGAGCAACGCTCCATCGCTGAACGGGAAACGGTGCCCTCTACCACAGAGTCAGGCACGCGGCTCGCGCGCTGGTTCAGGAAGCTTCGCCCGTAGGACGAGGGTTCTGAGTAATTTCTCGCACCGCCGCAAGCCAGACAATCGGAGAACTGATGAACCCAATGCTCGACGACACCCTCCTGCTGTCGCCGCTCATCGTTCCGCCCGAGGCCGAGAAGAAGAAGGCCCTGCTGCTGAGCGAGCGGTTCTCGACGATCGCTCCGCGCGGGTTCCCACCCACCGAGGCCATGGCCGAGATGAAGGAGCGAGGCTGGTGGATTCCCGCCCATCTCGACGATCTCGACGAGCTCGCTCGAGAGCGAGCCGTCCGCGAGTGCATCGACGCCGCTGAGCGGTACACCTTCACGACCGACGACTGGAAGCAGTCCGACAGGCTGTTCGCCCGCAAGCTCCCCTACGAGCTGGAGCACTGGCTCGTCGAGAACGACTACCTCAGGCCGGCTTCTCGCGACGGCTCCGAGTTCCGGGCGAGCAGGGAGAATCTGGTCCCCGGGCTGCTCGCGATCTGCGGCCGGCGCCTCTGCCAGGCGAAGGGCTGGCAGTACGGCGTGGTCACGACCGCGACGGCCCGGCAGGCGCTGTTCGCGATCGACGACGCCACCGACCAACGGGCTCTCGCCCTCACGCTCTACGACATCCCCGAGCCGCATCCGGATGCGACCTTCGACGACATCGTGGCCTTCCGTCAGAGCAAGGGAAGGCTGCTCGCCCGGTACATCGACAGCCTCCGGGACGTGCGGCTCGCCGTCGCCGAGGCGGAGGACGGCCGGGAGCTCGAGGATGCACTGATCACCTACAAGGCGCGTGTCTCGGAACTCCATCGAGCGTCCGGGCCTCTGAAGGGCGAGGGCGGCGGGCGACTCAATCCGATGACTCTGCTGATCCCGATGACCGAGGTCGGCGTCGCGATCGGAGACTGGTTGACCTCAGGGCCGAGCTTCGCTCCGATCGTCCTGGCGGTGCGAGCCGTCGCCTCGGTCGTCACCCTGCGCCGACACGACGCGACGTCCTACCTCTCCGCCGCCGTGGCGAAGAACCTGATCGAGGCGCCGGAGAGCCGAGCGGGGACGGTCGGCCTGCGGGACTGACGGCGTCACGGCAGCTCCTGTCACGACCCGCCCTTCCAGGAAAGGCCAGGGGTCTGCCACCCCCGCTTCGGTACCGTCTTCCCCATGCCCGACCC
>NZ_PSTO01000060.1:0-14013 GCF_002930975.1 Rathayibacter sp. AY1A3
GTAGAAGAGGTCGAACTCCGCGGTCGTCAGGCTGAACTCGCTCGCCTGGTTCTGCGTGGTGAACGACGGGAGTCCCGCTCCCTGCACGCCGAGAGTCCGGGCGTCGGCTCGGGTCGTGGCGCCCGGGGTCGTGCCTGCGGCGAGGTCGTTCAGCAGGGTGACGCGGCCCTCGCCGGTGAGCAGGTCGGTCCAGAAGACCTTGTACTTCTGCGCCGCGGCGTCGTGGACGATGCGCGGATCGGTGACGACGGAGCCCGGTGCGAGGCGGATCGCGCGCTGCTGGGTGAGCGAGCGCCCGTCGGGCGAGGTCCAGAGATAGACGGAGTCCGTGGCGTTGTTCTGGCCGGCGACCGCGCCGAGGGACCCGTCTGCCGTGCGGAACAGGCTGGGCGAGCCGACCTGCGCGTTCGGGCGATCGGCCTGGTTGCCGTCGTTCGCCACGGAGAGGATCGCCTGCGATCGGTTCAGCGGCTCCCAGGTGCTCGTGCCGGTCGGCAGCGCCGCGGCGTAGAGCGCGTCAGCTCGGCGATCGTCGTTGTACGCGATCGGATCGTCCTTGACGCCGTTCGTCGTGGTGACCGTCTTGACGTAGGTCGCGATGCGGCCACCGGGAGCGACGAGGCGCGTGTCCCAGGCGAAGGCCTGAGCAACGCCGTCGACCGCGGCCTGCACGCGGACGGCGACCGGTGCCGAGGTGAGCCCGGTCGTGTCGACCGCTCCGTTCGCCGCGATGCGGGCGGCGCCCGCGCCTGTCGCGCTCCAGGTGATCGTGCGTCCGAGCACCTGCGAGGGCAGGTCCGAGAGGAGCGTGGACGGCACGGCCAGCGCCGCTCGGACGTCGGTCGCGACGGTGGTGCTGTCGGCGCCCAGCTCCGCGCTCGTGAGCGCACGGTCGTAGACACGCAGATTGTCCAGGAGTCCGGTGAAGTACTCGCCGCCGCCCCAGTTCGCCTTGCCGACCTGCAGCACACCCCCGGCCGCCCCGAGGATCTGCGTCAGGGTCTTGCCGGACGCGTTGACCGCCACCGGCTTCTTGTCGACGTAGACGCGCGCCGTGGAGCCCGAGATCACCAGGTCGACGTGCTTCCACACGGCCGCGCTCGGCGCGGTCAGGTTGCCCGAGGTGTCGCGGCTGCCGGTGTTGTCGTACCGCTCGACGGTGATTCCCGCCGTGCGATCGAGAATCCCGAGATAGTGCTCCTGCGCGAACTCCTGGCGTACGGCGGAGCGGGCGGCGAAGACCGACCAGCCGGTGTTGGCGGCGGAGTCGGGCCTGCTGTCGTACGAGAGCGTGATGCTGTCACGCCCCTTGAGCAGGGGAGTGCCGTCGGTCGCCTTCACGTCGAGCCAGAAAGACGGGGAGAGGCGCACGGCCTGTCCCTGCCCCTCCTGCCCGGCGACGAGGGCCGCGGTGCCCTGCACGCTCGCACGGGCCGAGCGGTCCGCGAACGCACCGCCGCTGGGCGCCGCGTCGAACGTGAACGAGCCGAGCAGGCTCTGCTCGGGGGTTGGGACTGCGGCGGCAGTCCCGGTCTCGGCGGCCGCCACGGGCACGGTGCCGCTCGCGACGAGCGCGGCGGCGGCCAGGGCGGCGATGGTCAGGGAGCGTGCGCTCGAGTGTCGTCGTCTCGTCCTCATCGACAAGAGTCCCTTCGGTTCGTCTTCGAATTCGCGCGATCGACTGCGTCCGCTGCGCTGCGGAGGCGAGCGAGCCACAGCACGATCGCGGGTGATGCTCGGACCGTACCGCCAATTGTTCACGGTAACAAGACGTTCCCCAACCCTTGTGGTTCCGGCTCTCTTGCTCGCAGTCGTCCGGCTACGCGCAGTCGGCGGATCACCCCGGCGCGGTCGGGCGGTGCTCGTCGCAGGAGGACACCTGGTCCTCGCGGCCGCCTTCTGCGGACTCGCCGTCACGGCCGTCGCCGGGGGACTGCTCGCGCCGAGTATCAGCTATTGACCGCGTTCCCGGTCTCTGGGAGGTCGCGCTTCTTCGAACCGCTCTGGTTCTCGAGCGACGCTGATGAACCACACGCGACTCGGGCCTCTCGATTGCGAACTGACATAATCTCGATTATCAGTAGCGGCGGTGGGAGAGCCCGGGAGAGCGCGCAAGCCCTGTACCGCCCTCGACGGGCCTGGGTACCGTCGCTGACGACCCGCACCACTCCTCGAGGCACCGGACCGGTGCAGAACAGGTGACAGCACATGACTCGCGAGCAGAACATCGCCGCCCAGCAGGCCTTCGGTGAGGCGGTCAACGCCGGCGACTTCGCCGCGTTCGACGCACTCGTCGCGCCCGACTCGGTCGATCACGACCCGGCGCCCGGCCAGGCACCCGGTCCGGAGGGATACGCCGCGTTCTTCGGCGACCTGCGGACCGCGTTCCCCGACATGGCGCTCGAAGTCGAGAAGCTCGTCGCGGACGACGACAGCGTCGCGTTCGCCTACACGCTGACCGGCACGCAGACCGGTGTGTTCCAGGGCCACGCGCCGACGGGCAAGTCCGTGAAGATCCGCGGCATGCAGATCAGCATCTTCGTCGACGGCAAGCTCGCCGAGCGCTGGGGAAGCAGCGACGAGCTCGGCATCCTCACGCAGCTCGGCCTCGCACCCGGCGCCTAGCAGGCGGGACTCCGTAGGGTTCCGAGGCTCGTGTGCGACCACACCTCGGAGCCCGTCGAGCGGAGTACGTGCGAGAAAACTGACATAACGTCGATTATCGGAGCTCCCGCAGCGAGTCGCTGAAGCGCAGGGCCCGCTCGGGGGAGGAGTTCATGAGCCGGTCGATGCTGGTGAACACGGCGACGAGGGTGCTCGACGGCTTCCCGGAGATCTCCCAGAGCAGGTCCTCGGCGGCGTGCGGTCCGTGGCGCAGCACGGTGGGCACCCGCTCGGTGGCCGTCTCTCCCGCCGACCAGGCCCGCAGCACGGCGGGCAGGTCCTCGAGGATCCGCTCGGTGTCGGCGACGGCGCTCACGGCCGCGTCGCGGACCCGGCGGGTGTGCACCGCGACGGCCTCGTTCGCCCAGTCCGCGGGCGGCGGATAGGCGAGCACGTCGTCCGCGCCTCCGATGAGCCCGCGGTCGCGGAGCCTCTGCACGGCCGCGCGGAGGTCCGTCGGGTCGAGGTGCGTCGCGAGAGGCGCGTCGTCGAGCGTCATCGGCCGCCCGCGCAGCAGGATGCCCAGAAGAGTGTCGTCGTCCATCGCTCCCTCTCGCGGGAGCGCGGCACCGGCTCCGCGACCACAGTGCCCAGGGGCGCAGGGTCGTTCAACGGCTTGCATCGAGGGGGATTCCGTGAGGGAGGCGTCGGGGCGCGGGACCCGTGGTCCGCTCCAGCGGATACCGTCCTCCCGACCCGCCGCTCAGGCCCGCCGCTCGACCAGCGCCCGCAGCGCGTCCCGCCGAACTGCGCGCCGGCCGCGCCGCCGTAGCGCGCCGCGAACCGCTCGTCGTCGACGTACATCTCGCCGAGCCCGAGCAGGTACTCGTCGCTCGGCCGTCCGGACGCGTCGCGGGGCGTCCCCGGTACCTCCGCGAGCCAGTCCCGGTGGCGCGCGGCGAGCGCGAGGGCCGCGTCTCCCGTCGGATCCGCTCCGCTCGCCGCCGCGGCGGTCCACGCGCCGGCGAGGTCCGCCTGCCTCCGCCGCCACCGCTCGCGCTCCTCCGCGCTCATCGACCGCCACCAGCGGTCGCCGTCGGCGTACGCCGGGGCGCCCCAGCGGCGCTCCACCTCCTCGCGGTGCTCCGCGTGGTCGAACCCGTCGAACATCTCCTCGGCCATCGGCCCGTTCCCCTCTCTCATCGTCGTGATCGTCCCGGCGACCGCCCGGATGCGGCGGTCGATCCGCCGGCGCTCCTCCTGGAGCACGTCGAGGTGCCGCTCGAGAGCGAGCACCGGCTCCGTGTCGCGCCGCAGGATCCGCCCGATCTCGGGCAGCCCGAGGCCGAGGTCGCGCAGCAGCAGGATCCGCTGCAGCGTCACGAGCGGCGGCGTCGTAGTAGCGGTACCCGTTCGCTCCCACCCGGCTCGGCGGCAGCAGCCCCTCGGCCCCGTAGTGCCGCAGCGTCCGGCTGGTCGTGCCGGCCAGCCGCGCCACCTCGTGCACGGTCCACTCCTGCTCCACAGCGCCCTCCGTCTCCGCGTCGCCGGTGACTCCGCGGCGATGGAAGCGACGGTACGGGTTGACGCAGCGTCACCGTCAAGCGGCGAGAGCGGATCCGCTAGCGGGCGCCGATCCTGCGCGTTCCCACCCGGAGGACGAGCTCGGTCACCGGCACCGCGGCGATCGAGCAGCAGGCGGCGGGCACCACGGTCAGCAGCGCGACGACGGCGTCCGTCCCGTCGCCCGCGTCGGTCCACGCCGCGATCGAGACCACGATCCAGGCGATCGCGAGGATGCAGACCGTGGAGGCCGACCAGAGGACCGGCCAGGGCGCGCGACCCCGTCCCGCGGAGTAGGGGAGCCCGCCGACGGCCGCCGTCACGGCGGTCGCCAGAAGCGCTCGGGCCAGCGGGAGGAGCAGCTCGCCGGGGTCCCGGCCGGTGTCGAGGGAGGACAGCGCGAACAGGACCGAGGTCGTCGCGAGCGAGAGGACCCCGGCGACGGCGACGAGCGTCAGCAGGGTCCGGATCAGGAGCCTCACCGGTCGCCTCCGGCGAGGAACGCGCCGCGCTCCTCCAGCAGCCGCCGCAGGTGCCGGTCGAGCACCAGCCGCTCCGCGATCCGCCCGAGGACGCCGAGCGGGGCGGAGTACTCGAGCCGGTCGATCATCACGGAGCCGGAGCCGTCGGACTCGAAGCGGTGCTCGTGCCGGAAGGTCGCGAAGGGCCCGCGGGTCTGCTCGTCGACGAAGGAGTGCGGGGCGTCGAGCGCGGTGACGGCGCTGGTCAGCCGGAGCGGGACGCCGAAGTGCCGGGCGCTCCAGGTCACGTGCTCGCCGAGCCCGATCAGCCCGGTGGTCGTCCCGGAGACCGCGCGCTCGCGGGCGCCGGCCTGCGAGCGCGTGTGCAGGTCGATGTCGCGCGCCCGGTCGAACATCTCGGCGGCCGGGCGGGCGGAGCGGGTCACGACCTGGAGGAGCACGGTGTCGATCCTGCCCGTCGCGCCCGCGGCCGGCCGCGGACGCGCCGGTCCGTCCGCCTCACCAGCTCGTCACCACGGTCCGCGTGATCACCCACCCCTCGTCGCGGCGGACGAGGCGGCTCGTCAGCTGGAGCCGCCAGGTCGCGTGCAGGCGGCCGATGGTCGCCTCGGTGATGGTGCGGGAGGTGAGCACCGGGTGCGCGGCGCCGCCCGAGAGGGCGCTCTCGACGTGGTCGATCTCGTGGTATTCCTTGCGCGCCTCGTCGATGTCGGCGAGCCACTCCTCCCGCGACTGCACCAGGCCGGTCGGGTGCTCGATCACGAAGCGCTCGTCGAGCAGCGCCTCGAGCGCGGGCAGGTCCACCAGCTCCAGCGCGTCGAAGAGGGCGGCGTGCACGGCGGTCGGGCCGTCGTCCTCCAGCTCGTCGCCCGTGCCGGCGGTCCCGTCGCCGCTCATGCCGGCGGTCCCGTCGTCGCGCGGCGGACGAGCTGCGTCGGCAGCTGCACGTGCAGCGAGCGCGGCTCGCGCCCGGCCATCAGCGCGATCAGCATCTCGGCGGCGGTCGCTCCGAGCGTCTGCATCGGCTGGCGGACGGTGGTCAGCGGCGGATCGAAGCGCGCGGCCTCGGGCACGTCGTCGAAGCCGATCACCGACAGGTCGTGGGGCACGGCGAGGCCCAGGTGCGCGGCGGTCTCGATGATCGCCAGCGCCGAGACGTCGTTGGCGGCGAAGACCGCGGTCGGGCGGTCGGGCAGCGACAGGAGCGAGGAGGCGGGCCGCCGGGCGGTGTCGCGGTGGTAGTTGCCCACCCGCAGCAGGCGCTCGTCGAAGGCGATGCCGGCCTCCGCCAGCGCCGCCCGGTAGCCGGCCTCGCGCAGCCGAGCCGAGCGGAGATCGCCACGGCCCGCGACGAAGCCGATGCGGCGGTGCCCGAGCGCGATCAGGTGGCGGGTGGCGAGCAGGGCGCCGCCGAAGTTGTCGGACTCGACGGTCGGCAGGTCGGCGCGGCCGGTGTGCGGGTCCACGGCGACGAGCGGGATGTCGGAGGGTGCGCTCACCACGCTCGGCGTCACCATGATCGCCCCGTCGATGAGGGTGCCGCTGAGCCGGCTGAGCGAGCGCCGCTCCCAGCCCTCCTGCTCGCCCTCGTGGGAGCCGGAGTAGGCGAGCAGGTCGAACCGCGACTCCGCCAGCACCGACCCCACGCCCTTCAGGATCTCGGCGCTGAACGGCTCGAACCCCGCGACGAGCACGCCGATCACGCCCGTGCGCCGGGAGCGCATGCTGCTCGCGACGAGGCTCGACTCGTAGCCGAGCTCGCGCACGACCTCGAGCACGCGGGTGGCGGTGGACGGGGCGATGCCGTAGCGGCCGTTCACGGCCTTGGACACCGTCGCCACCGAGACGCCGGCGGCAGCGGCGACGTCGTGGATGGTCGGTCGGGTGGTCATGTGGCCGACTGTAACCCGTGCTTCGAAAACCATTTCGAAAACGTTTGACCACTTTCGCAAGCACTGCGGACACTGACTCCACCCGCGAAGGCGGGAACCCCCACGGCGCCGGTGCACCAGGCGGCGCCCTCGATGAAGAGAACGGTTGGACGATGAAGTTCAGGAAGATCGCAGTGGCGACAGCAGCCCTGCTCGGCACGGTCGCGGCCCTCACCGGCTGCTCGGCCCAGGACTCGGGATCGAGCGACGGCACCGTCGCGATGACCCTCTGGCAGAACTCGACCACGGGCCCCGGCCAGGAGTTCTGGGACAAGACGATCGCGGACTTCGAGGCCGCGAACCCCGGAGTGACCATCGAGTCGCAGGCCATCCAGAACGAGGACCTCGACGGCAAGCTCCAGACGGCGCTCAACTCGGGCGACGCCCCCGACGTCTTCCTCCAGCGCGGAGGCGGCAAGCTCGCCGCCATGGTCGCGGGCGGACAGCTGAAGGACCTCACCGACGGCATCTCGGACCAGGCGCGCAGCGAGATCCCCGAGGGCTCGTTCTCGGCGAACACGCTCGACGACAAGGTCTGGGCGATGCCGGTCGCCGTCCTCCCGGGCGGCCTGTTCTACAGCCAGGACGTCTTCACGGCGGCGGGCGTCACCGAGACCCCGAAGACCATCGATGAGCTCGACTCCGCGATCACCAAGATCAAGGGCAGCGGAGCCCAGGCCGTCGCGCTCGGCGCGAAGGACGCCTGGCCCGCCGCGCACTGGTACTACTTCTTCGCGCTCCGCGAGTGCAGCGCCGACACCATGGCCGAGGCGGCCGACACCAAGGACTTCTCGGACGACTGCTGGGTCCGCGCGGGCGAGGACCTGCAGGACTTCTCGGCCACCGAGCCGTTCAACGAGGGCTTCCTGACCACCGCCGCCCAGCAGGGCGCGGGCAGCTCGGCCGGACTCCTCGCCAACCACCAGGCGTCGATGGAGCTCATGGGCGCGTGGGACCCGGGCGTGATCGCCTCCCTCACCCCCGACGAGAAGCCGCTGCCCGACCTGGGCTGGTTCCCCTTCCCCGAGATCGACGGCGGCGACGGCGAGGCCGGCGCGATCATGGGCGGCGTCGACGGCTACTCCTGCTCCGCGGGCGCTCCCGACGAGTGCGTCGACTTCCTCAACTACCTGGCCACCTCCGACGTGCAGAAGGAGTACTACGCGGCCTTCAACGCGCCCCCGGTGAACACCGTGGCGCAGGAGGCGGTCACCGAGCCGTACCTGCAGCAGATCCTCGAGGCCTACAACTCGGCCCCGTACGTCTCGCAGTGGCTCGACACCGTCTACGGCCTCAACGTCGGCAACGCGCTGAACGTCGGCGTCGTCGACCTGCTGGCCGGCAAGAGCGACCCCGAGCAGCTGGTCGAGGCCGTCAACGCCGCCGCGGCGAAGGCCTAGCCACCATGGCACTCCGCGAGAGCCCGCTCCTCGGAGTGGATGAGCCCCGCGGGACCGCGCGCACCGGAGGCGTCACCTCGACGCCTCCGGTGCGCCGGCGCCGCCGCAGCGTGGGCTGGGCGGGGCGCTTCGAGATCGCGCTCCTGGTCGGCCCGGCGCTGATCGTCTTCCTCGCCTTCGTGATCTTCCCGGTCGTGATGGCGGCCTACTACGGCTTCTTCAGCTGGCAGGGCTACGGAGTGCCGACGGACTTCGTCGGCTTCCGCAACTACCTGACGATCCTGCAGGACCCCACCTTCCACGACGCCCTCGCGCACAACGGCATCATCGTGGTGCTCTCGCTCGTGCTCCAGGGGCCGGTCGCGATCCTCCTGGCGCTGCTGCTGAACCGCAAGCTGCGCGGGCAGTCGATCATCCGCGTCCTCATCTTCGTGCCGTACGTGATCTCGGAGGTCGTCGTCGGCACCGGCTGGAGCCTGATGCTCCAGACCAGCGGCGCGGTCAACGGCCTGCTCGAGAAGGTCGGCCTCGGCGCGCTGAAGCAGGACTGGCTCTCGGATCCGGCGATCGCGATCTGGACGCTGATGCTGATCATCACGTGGAAGTACATCGGCTTCGCCGTGATCCTCTTCCTCGCGGGACTGCAGGGCATCCCCGAGGAGCTGTCCGAGGCCGCGGCCATCGACGGCGCCTCCTACTGGCAGGTGCAGCGGCGGATCACCCTGCCCCTGCTCGCGCCGACCCTGCGGATCTGGGCGTTCCTGTCGATCATCGGCGCACTGCAGCTGTTCGACCTCGTCTACATCATCTGGGGCCAGTACGTGTCCTCGACCGCGGGCACCTCGACCATGGCGATCTACCTGGTCACCAACGGCCGCAACGCCGGCAACTACGGGTACGGGAACGCCGTCGCGGTGGTCCTGTTCCTGATCTCGCTCGTGGTGGCGCTGCTCTACCAGCGCTTCGTGCTCCGGCGCGACACGGCGGGCGCACTGACGGGAGACAAGCGATGACCGGCACGACGATGACGGCCCCGCCGATCACTCCGGAGACCCCTCGGCCTCTCGCGGTGAAGCGGCGCCGGCAGCCCCTGGGCCGCGGCACCACGATCGCCTACGTCGTGGCGATCGTCGTGATCGCGCTGATGCTCGCCCCGGTGGCGTACATCATCCTCGGCGGCTTCCGCACGAACGCGCAGATCACCACCGACCCGGCGGGCCTGCCCTCGCCGTGGAACGTGCAGAACTACCTCGACGTGATCACCGGCGGCGTCTTCTGGCAGGAGGTCGGCAACTCCACCATCGCCGGCCTCGCGACGACGCTCGGCGTGGTCGTGCTCGGCCTGATGGCGAGCTACGTCCTGGCCCGCTACGACTTCACCGGACGCGGCGTGTTCTACGCGCTCTTCGCCGCCGGCCTGATGTTCCCGATGACCGTGGCGATCACTCCCCTCTACCTGGTGATCAAGAGCCTCGGCCTGATGAACTCGCTCGCCGGAGTGGTGCTGCCGCAGATCGCGTTCGGCCTGCCGACGACGATCATCATCCTGGTGCCGTTCCTCCGCGCGATCCCGGACGAGATCCAGGAGGCGGCCTTCATCGACGGCTGCAGCCGGATCGGCTTCTTCTTCCGCATGGTCGTGCGCCTGGCGATGCCCGGCGTGATCACCACGGGGATCCTCGCGTTCATCGCGAGCTGGAACAGCTACCTGCTGCCCCTGTTCATCCTCAACAACGAGTCCACCTTCACGCTCCCGCTCGGAGTCCAGGCGTTCTCGTCGCAGTACTCGGTCGACACGGCGAAGGTGCTGGCCTTCGTGTCGCTGTCGATGATCCCGGCGCTGATCTTCTTCAGCGTCTTCGAGCGCCGCATCGTCGGCGGGCTGACGGGGGCGGTGAAGGGATGAGCGGATCGCTCCGCCCGGCCGCCGCGTCCCCCGTCCCGTCCGCACCCGTCGCCCCACCTGCAGAGAGGGTCGCACCGTGACCGCACCGCACGCACCAGAGGACCCCCAGGCTCCGTCCGCCCGCACCACCGAGCTGCTGGGCCGGATGACGCTGGAGGAGAAGCTCTCCCAGCTGGTCGGCTACTGGGTCGACCAGGGCGGCGAGGTCGTCGCCCCGCTCGCCGGCGAGATGGCCACCTCGACCGGGTACGCCGAGGCGACCCGCGAGGGGATCGGCCAGCTGACCCGCGTCTACGGCACGCGCCCCGTCGATCCGCTCGAGCGCGCCCGCTGGCTGTGGGCGGAGCAGCGCCGGCTCGTCGAGGAGACGCGGCTGGGCATCCCGGCGATCGTCCACGAGGAGTGCCTGACCGGGCTCGCCGCCTGGCAGGCCGCGACGTTCCCGACTCCGCTCGCCTGGGGCGCCTCGTTCGACCCGGAGCTCGTCGCCGAGCTCGGCGCCGTGATCGGCGGCTCGATGCGCGAGCTCGGGATCCACCAGGGCCTGGCGCCCGTGCTCGACGTGATCCGCGACCCCCGCTGGGGCCGGGTCGACGAGTGCATCGCTGAGGACCCGTACGTGGTCGGCACGATCGGCACCGCGTACGTGCAGGGACTGCAGTCCACCGGCGTCGACGCGACGCTGAAGCACTTCATCGGCTACTCCGCCTCCCGCGGCGGCCGCAACCACGCGCCGGTGCACGCCGGACCGCGTGAGATCGCGGACGTGCTGCTGCCGCCGTTCGAGATGGCGATCCGCGACGGGGGCGCCCGCTCGGTGATGAACTCCTACGCCGAGATCGACGGGGACCCGGTCGGAGCGACGCCCGCCTACCTCACGGGCGTGCTGCGCGAGCGCTGGGGCTTCGACGGCGTGGTCGTCGCCGACTACTTCTCGGTCGCGTTCCTCCACCTCATGCACGCGGTCGCCGCCGATCTGGGCGAGGCGGCCGAGCTGGCGCTCGCCGCGGGGATCGACGTGGAGCTGCCCACGGGCGACGCGTTCCTCGCGCCGCTGGCCGCGCGCATCCGGGCCGGGGAGGCCGACGAGGCGCTCGTCGACCGGGCCGTGCTGCGGGTGCTCGCGCAGAAGGAGCGTCTCGGCCTGCTCGACGCGCGCTTCGACGACGCCCCCGAGTCGATCGACCTCGACTCGCCGGCCCACCGCGACATCGCCCGTCGGCTGGCCGAGGAGTCGGTGGTGCTGCTCGCGAACGACGGCGTCCTGCCGCTCGCTGCGGCGCGCCGCCTCGCGCTGATCGGCCCCAACGCCGACAGCGCGCCCGCGCTCATGGGCTGCTACTCCTTCGCCAACCACGTGCTGGCGCACCACCCGGGCGTGCCGCTGGGCTTCGAGATCCCGACGGTCGCGGACGCGCTGGCCGGCGAGTTCGGCTCGGCCGAGCTGCTGCTCGCCGAGGGCTGCTCGGTCGAGGGCGACGACGCCTCCGGGATCGCGGAGGCGGTCCGGGCGGCCGCCGACTCCGACGTGGCGATCGTGGTCGTCGGCGACCGGGCGGGCCTGTTCGGCCGCGGCACGGTCGGCGAGGGCAACGACGTCGAGAGCCTCGAGCTCCCGGGCCGCCAGCGCGAGCTGGTCGAGGCCGTCGTGGCGACGGGGACCCCGGTCGTGCTCGTGCTGCTGACCGGCCGCCCCTACGCCGTGGGCTGGGCGCTCGACGGGCCGTCGGCTCCGGCCGCCGTGCTGCAGGCGTTCTTCCCGGGGGAGGAGGGCGCCGGCGCGATCGCGGGCGTCGTCTCGGGACGGGTCGACCCCTCCGGCCACCTGCCGGTCTCGCTGCCGCGCTCGGCCGGGGCGCAGCCGTTCTCGTACCTGCACCCGATCCTCGGCGGGCCGTCGGACGTGACCTCCGCCGACAGCACGCCGGTGCGGCCGTTCGGCCACGGCCTCTCGTACACGGCCTTCGCCCGGACGGAGCTGGCGGTCGAGGAGTCCGCCCCGACGGACGGCTCCTTCACGGCGACCGTGCGCGTCCGCAACACGGGCGAGCGAGCGGGAACCGACCTGGTGCAGCTGTACGCCCGCGACGTGTTCGCGAGCGTGACCCGGCCGGTGGCGCAGCTGCTCGGCTACGCGCGGGTCGCGCTCGAGCCCGGCGAGGAGGCGGAGGTCCGGTTCGAGGTCCCGGCCGCGCGCCTGGCCTTCACCGGACGCGAGGGCGTGCGGATCGTCGAGCCCGGCCGCGTCGAGCTGTGGGTTGGCCCGGACTGCGCGACGCGCGAGACGGAGACGGCGCTCGAGCTGTTCGGCCCGGCCGCCGCTGTCGACGCCTCCTCGCAGCGCCTCGTCGGCACGCGGGTCCAGCGGGCGGGAGCGGGCGTCCCGGCCTGACTCCGTCCACACCGCAGGAGGGATCGCTCCGGCGGCCCGTGGATCCGCGGATCCCGGTGCCCGTGGGGCGATCCTTCCTGCGGTCTGAGCACGGCGCGGCTCCGGCACCGCTCTGGCGCGGCTCGGACGGGCGCGGCAGGCTGGGGGGATGAGCGACGACGCGAAGCAGACCCTCCTCCGCTACCTGCAGGAGGGGCGCGACGCCCTGCTGCAGAAGCTCGACGGGCTCGACGAGTACGACGTGCGGCGGCCGCTGGTCGCGACGGGCACGAACCTGCTCGGCCTGGTGAAGCACGTGGCGGGCACCGAGGCGGGCTACCTCGGCGCCGTGTTCGGGCGGCCGTTCCCGGAGCCGATGCCGTGGATGGAGGACGAGTCGGAGCCGAACTCGGACATGTGGGCGACGGCCGACGAGTCCCTGGCCGACGTCGTCGCGCTGTACCGCCGCGTATGGGCCCACTCCGACGCGACGGTCGCGGCCCTCCCGCTCGACGCTCCCGGGCAGGTCCCCTGGTGGACGAACCGCGACGTGACGCTGCACCGGATCCTCGTCCACATCACCGCGGAGACGCACCGGCACGCGGGCCACGCCGACATCGTCCGCGAGCTGATCGACGGGCGGGTCGGGCTCCGGACGCCCGGCGACAACCTCCCGCCGGTGCCGGAGGAGTGGTGGCCGGAGTACCGGGACCGCCTCGAGTCGCTGGCGCGCGCCGTCCGCGACCGGGGCTGACGTGCCGGCGTCCGTCGGCATCGCGGTCACGCCCGCGCGCGCGGCCCGGCTGCTCGACGAGCTCGATGCCGCGACGGAGGCGGCGCTCGACGTGGCCCTGGGCGGTCGCGGTCGGGGCCGGGCCGCCCTGCAGCGGCGCCGCGACGGGGCGTCGCCGGAGGAGCGGAGGCAGCGGGCCGCGCTCGAGCGCCGGGCGTTCAGCGCGGAGGCGGACCCCGCGGCGCTCGAGGAGCTGGCACGGCTGCGCGCGCAGCTCCGCGACCGGGAGGAGGCGCTCGACGCCGCGGTCGCGGGACTGGCCGCGTCCGTCGGGCCCGCAGCGGCCCAGGGCCGGATCGGCCGCGGGACGGCGAGCGGCCGGACCGGTGGGGACGAGAACGGCGAGACCACCGGAGGCGACGACGCCGACTCCCGCACCTCCGCCCCGCCCCGCCCGCGCCGCCGCCTCGGGGTGATCGCCGCCCTCGTCGCCGTGCTCGGGCTCGCCGCCCTCGGCACGGCCGCCTCCGTCGCGCTGGCCCCTCGCCCGTCGCTGGAGGTCTTCACCGAGCCCTGGGCCGTCCCCGACGACGTCGCCATGCGCCCGCTGTCGACCCTCGCGA
The DNA here is from genome assembly GCF_002930975.1 of Rathayibacter sp. AY1A3. Lineage (NCBI taxonomy): Bacteria > Bacillati > Actinomycetota > Actinomycetes > Micrococcales > Microbacteriaceae > Rathayibacter > Rathayibacter sp. AY1A3. The sequence goes on from NZ_PSTO01000060.1 coordinate 13,614, forward strand.
GCCTCCGCGTCTTCCACTGGGGGCCGACGCGCTACCTGGGCAGCATCGCCGGAGTCGACTACTTCGCCACCCTCAGCCTCGACTCCTTCTCGGCCGCGGAGCTCGCCGACGAGTCCGTCTGCCTCTACGGGCTCGCGCGCTCCGACGGCGACGTCGTCGTCACGGACTGCGCGGCGACCGCGGACTTCGTCGCGAGCGGCATGGCCCTCTCGCCCGACGACTACCAGGGCGACGCGGGCGGCACCGGAGTCGCCTGGGGTCCGACCGGAGGGATCCGCTCGGCCGGCTGAGGCGGCTGGCCCGACTCCACCCGGCCCGCCCGTCGATCAGCTCGCGGACGATGTCGGCGTGGCCCGCGTGCCGGTGCGTCTCCGCGGTGATGTGGACGAGGATCCGGTGC
>NZ_PSTO01000061.1:0-10690 GCF_002930975.1 Rathayibacter sp. AY1A3
GTGGAGGGACGGACCGCCGGCGAGCGCGGGCTGGTGGCTCGGCTCAGGAATCGCGCGGACAGCGGTGTGCGAGCCCGCGCTCGCCGGCGGTCCGTCCCTCCACAGGCGGGGTACCGGCTCCGTTGTCCCGATCCTGGTCATGGGCCCCGGCCCGATGTCGGTGGTCGCTGATTCAATACAGGTATGACAAATTCGGGTGACGCGGTGCAGGCGGTCGAGGCGGTGCAGGCGGGCGAGACGGCGCGGACGCTCGACGCGGTGCGCGCGCTCGCCGGTCTCGCGACGGGGCTCGCCCGCTCCTCGGCACCGGTGCTGCTCGCGGGGGCGGTCGCCCTGCACACGGCGTACCGGGCGGCGCTGCTCGTGCCGGAGTCGTTCGCGCGGGGGAGTCGTCTCTCCCGGAGCGAGGCGGGAGACCTCGTGGAGCGCTCGATCCGAGCCGAGTTCGCGACTGCGCTCGGGATGTCGGAGCGCGCGGCGTCTCGGCGTCTCGAGCACGCTCGGCTCCTCATCGAGGACCTCCCAGAGACCCGCACCCTCCTGGCCGAGGCCCGGATCCTCTGGGAGGCCGGCGAGGTCGTCTGCGCCGCCGCCGCGACCCTCCCCGCTCCGTCGCGCGCGCCCTTCGACGAGCGGGCGGCCGCCGCGGCGCTCACGCAGACGCCCACCCAGCTCCGCCGGACCGTGGCGCGGTTGCGCGACGAGCTGCACGAGCAGCCGTTCACCGAACGCCACGCCCGCGCCCGCGAGGACCGCAGCGTGTGGCTCGGCGCCGAGGCCGACGGCATGGCCACGCTCTGTGCCCTGCTGCCGGCCCCGGTCGCGGTCGGCGCCTACAACCGTCTCGACCGGATCGCCCGCTCGCTCCGCGACGGGGCGGACGCGGCGAGGATCGGGTTCGGTGCAGGTGCAGGTGCAGGTGCAGGTGCAGGTGCAGGTGCGAGTGCGAGTGCGAGTGCGAGTGCGAGTGCGAGTGCGACTGCACAGAGCGGTGCTGGTGCCCGTGGCGATGCCCGGGTAGCAGTCGGTGCGGGAACGGACGCTGGTGCTGGTGCTGGTGCTGGTGCTGGTGCTGGTGCTGGTGCTGGTGCTGGTGCCGGTGCCGGGCTCGGCGCGGAGACGGGTGGCGGCGCCGGTGGAGACGCTGACATCTCCCTCGGCGACGGCCGGACGCTCGCGCAGCTGCGGGCCGACGCGCTCGTCGATCTGCTCATCGACGGCGACATCTCCGCAGACGGATCCTCGGGAGAAGGAGCGAGCGCCGTCCGTGCCTCGGGCTCCGGAATCCACGCCTCGGTCTCCGGAGTCCGCGCCGACGTGCGCCTCACCCTGGCCGCCAGCACCGCCGTCGGCCTCGACGACGCGCCGGCCGAACTCGACGGCTACGGTCTCGTCCCCGCCGACGTCGCCCGGGAGCTCGTCCGCACGGCGGCCACCTTCACGCGGGTGCTGACCGATCCGGACACGGGAGTGGTGACGTCGGTCGGCAGGACCCTCCGCGTCCCGCCCCCTCGGATGCGCCTCCAGCTGCAGCTGCGCGACCGGACCTGCCGGTTCCCCGGCTGCACCCGCTCGTCCTCGACGGCCGAGGCCGACCACACCCTCGAGTGGCGGAACGGAGGCGAGACCGCCCTCGGCAACCTGGCCTCGCTCTGCGTCGCGCACCACCACGTCCGCCACGGCGACCGCTGGACCTACGCCCTCCATCCGGACGGCACCGTCGTCTGGACGACCCCCACCGGCCGTCGGATCACCGACCGACCGCGGGCGCTGCCCGGGGCTCCGCTGCCGCCCACGCGACGACCGACGCCGCAGTCGGCGCAAGAACCGGAGCCGGAGCCGCAGCCGGAGCAGCAGCCGCACCCGCACCCGCTGTCACCACGATCCTCGTCATCGCAGCTGAGGTCATCGCGACCGTCGTCACCTCGACCGTCGCCATCGCTGCTGTCGCCGACGCGGCCGCGGTTCGTGGACGCGTCTCCGCCGTTCTGATCCGCAGCCCGACCTGCCGGGCGATCCGACACTCCGTCGGACGCGAGGCGGTGAAGCGCCGTGCCTGGACACGACCAGGCGCCCTCGCGCTCTCGCATCTCCGGCGCCGCGAGGTCCGTCGGCACGTTGGCGCTTCGTCGAGCCTCGAGTTCCGAGTTCCGAGCCCCGAGCCCCGTGTCCCGGAGCTCCGAGCCTCGAGCCCCGTGTCCCGTCGTGCTTCGGCGCTTCGGGGCGTCGGCCACCGCGTCCCGGTCCGCCCGCGTCCCGGTCCGCCCGCGTCCCGGTCCGCTCCCGTCCCGCTCCGGCTGGCGGACGCCCCCGCCGCGCAGGAGAGCCGTCGAACTCGGGAGATCACGACCGGACGACCTCCACGTGGTTCACGTTGTCCGCCGCCCGCCGCCCGCAGCGTCCGTCGGCACTCTCCTGCCCCGTCCTCTCCGGCCCTGCTCTGTCCTCTCCGTCCACGTCCGCTCCTGCCCCGTCCGGTCAGGAGTGTCCCGCCGCGGCGACCGCTCCACGCCGCCCGTGCCTCCGCCCGTGCCTCCGCCCGTGCCTCTGCCCGCCCTCACCGGATGCCGCTGCGCGCGAACCCCTGCACGAAGTAGCGCTGGAAGCACAGGAACAGCAGCACCATCGGCAGCACCGACACCAGCGCCAGCGCCATGCTCGCGCTGTAGTCCGGCGTCGACTGGCCCTTGAGGTAGAGCAGGCCGATCGGCAGCGTGAACAGCTCGTTGTCCTTCAGGGCGATCAGCGGCCAGGCGAAGTCGTTCCAGCTGCCGAGCAGAGTCAGCAGGATCAGGACGGCGATCAGCGGCTTCGAGAGCGGCAGCACGATCTGCAGGAACACCCGCAGGTGGCCGGCGCCGTCGATCCGCGCCGCCTCGATCAGCTCCTCCGGGATGGAGAGGAAGAACTGCCGGGCGAGGAAGATCCCGAAGGCCGCCGCTGCTCCGGGCAGGATCACCGACCAGTAGGTGCCGTAGATCTGCAGTCCGGTCACGAGCTTGAACTGCGCGACCATGATCGCCTGCACCGGGATCATCATCGTGGCCAGTGCGAGCAGGAACAGCAGGTTCCGCCCGGGGAAGCGCAGCCGCGCGAAGCCCCAGCCGGCCAGCAGGTTCACCACGACGGTGAACACCGTGACGAACACCCCGATCACGACCGAGTTGACGAACCACTCGCCCACGGGGAAGCGCGCGAACACCGTCGCGAAGTTCTCGAACGAGATCTCGCTCGGCCAGAAGCGGGGCGGGCCGGGCGCGAACACCTCGCCGCGCGGCGAGAAGGCGATGACGAGCATCCAGTACAGCGGGAAGAACACGACCGCCGAGGCGACGATCGCGACGACGAGGCGGACGACGAGTCCGGAGCGGGAGCCGTCGCGGCGGGAGGGGCGCCGTCGCGGGGTCTCGCGGGCGGTGGCCGCGGCGACCGCGGCGGGCGTGGTGACGGTGGAGGACGACATGAGGGCTCCTAGTCGACGAGGTCGCGCGTGCGGCTCGTGCGCCACTGCAGGTAGGTGAAGGCGAGGGAGACCAGCAGGATGACGACGCCGAGCGCGGCGCCGTAGCCCTGCTCTCGGACCTGGAAGCCGTTGCGGTACGCGTATGTGCCGAGCACCGACGTGGAGAAGCCGGGGCCGCCGCCCGTCATCACGAAGACGATGTCGAAGACCTGGAACGAGGCGATCACGTTCATGATCAGCAGGAAGAAGGTGGACGGGCCGACCAGCGGCACCGTCAGTGCGCGGAACTGCTGCCAGCGCGTCGCTCCGTCGATCCGCGCGGCCTCGTAGAGCTCGGGCGAGACGCTCTGCAGGCCCGCCAGGTAGATCACCATGTTGAAGCCGATCCGCAGCCACACCGCGGTCAGCATCACCGAGATCATCGCCGCGGAGCCGTCCGACTGCCACGCGACCGGCGAGGCGCCCAGCGAGCTCAGCACCTTGTTCACGATGCCCGAGGACTCGCTGAAGATCGTGACCGCGATCATCCCGGAGGCGACGCCCGAGATCACCAGGGGCAGCACGATCACCGTGCGGAAGATCCCGCGCGCGGGCAGCACGGAGTTGAGCAGCACGGCCAGGCCGAGGCCGCCGGCGAGCTCGAGCGGCACGGTGACCGCGGTGAAGAGGAGCGTGTTGCCCAGGCTCTGCCAGAACACCGGGTCGGCGCCCATCCGCAGGTAGTTCGCGAAGCCGACCCACTCGGGCGTGCCGAAGCCGCGAGACTCCTGGAACGAGAGCTGGATCGCCCAGAGGATCGGCACGAACAGGAACAGCGCCATCAGGAGCAGGTTCGGGCCGACGAAGCCGAAGCCGGCGAGGGCCTCGCGCCTGCGGGCCGACCGCGGCCGGGCGGAGGAGCCCGCCCGGCCGCGGAGGGTGGTGGCGGTCATCAGCTGGTCGCCTGCTGGATGGCCGCGTCGAGGCCGGAGAGGGTCTCCTCGGTGCTGCGTCCGCCGACGAACGCCTCCTCGAGCTGGTCCTGCATCGCGACCGAGATCTTCGCGAGGAACGGCGAGGTGAGCTGCTGCACGTCCCGCGGGGTGATCGTCGCGGCCTGCTCGACGAACACGGGCATCACGTCCGGGCGCACCGCGAAGTCGATCGACGCGGGGTCGATGTCGGACCGCGTGGGCAGCTCGTTCGTCGCGGCGCAGAACTCGGCCATGGTGTCGGCCTGCGTCATGAACGAGAGGAATTCGGTCGCGAGCTCGGGGTTGTCGGTGTCGGCCGTGGCGACGAGGGCGTTGCCGCCGAGGTCGGTCGCGCCGCGCTCGTCGACGGGCATCGGCGTGGCGGTCCACTCGAAGTCGGCGAGGTCGTCGATGTCCGGCACCAGGAAGGACCCGGCGAACGCCATCGCCGCGGTCTGCTCCGTGAAGAAGGAGTCGGCGTAGGTGGCGGACTTCACCGAGCTGGTCGGCGGGACCCAGTCGTTGTCGAAGAAGCTCTTCGTGAAGTCCAGGGCCTTCGCGCCCGCGGCCGAGTCGATCGCCGGAGTGGTGCCGTCCTCCTCCAGCAGCGTGCCGTCGGCCTCGAACAGCCAGCTCAGCCAGCGGGGCGTGCCGCCGAGCTGCCAGTTGTAGACGAACGGGTACTGCTCGGCGGGCAGGCTCGCGCGCAGCTTCGCGGAGGCGTCGGCGAACTCCTCCCAGGTCCACGCCTCGTCGGCGGTGGTCGGCACGTCGGTGATGCCGGCCGCCGCGAGCAGCTGCGTGTTCACCAGCAGCGCCGACACGTCGGTCTGGTGCGGGACGCCGTAGGGCTTCCCCTCGAAGGAGACGGCCTCCTGGAACGCGGGCGTGAAGGAGTCGAAGTCGTCGATCCGGTCGGTCAGGTCGAGCAGCTGCTCCTGGCTGGAGTAGACGCCGAGGTTGCCGTAGTCGACGCGGAACACGTCGGGGGCCTCGCCCGACGACAGCTGCGCGTCGATGTTGCTGAACATCTGGTCGTAGGGGACGACGTTGAGCTCGACGCTCGCCCCCGCGTGCTCGGCCTCGAAGTCGGTGATCAGCGACTCGAAGGCCGCCTGCTCGGACTCGCTGGCCCAGGTGGTGAAGGTGATCGAGTCGGCGTCGGCCGAACCGCCGCCTCCTCCTCCGAAGCCGCTGCAGCCGGTGAGGGCGGCGGTCGACGCCAGGACGGCGGCGAGAGGGATGAATCGTCTGCGCATGGGTGGTCTCCTGCTGTGAAGGGTCGGACGGGGGCGGGGTCGGAGGGCCGCGTCAGGCGGGGCGGCGGAGGGCGGTCTCGACGAGCGAGACGAGGCCGTGCGGGCCGAGCTGGCCGGCGAGCAGGTCGAGCGGAGTGGGGACGGGCAGCGCCGAGGCGGCGCGGCCGAGGCGGGAGGCGGGCACGGGAGCGGCCTCGCGCTCCTCCGGCTCCGGGTCGGCGAGGGCCAGCGCGACAGTGGCGGCCACGTCCTCGACCGCGCGGACGCAGCCGAAGCGGATGATCCGCTCGTCGTCGATCAGGGCCTCGCCGTAGCCCGCGCGGAACGCCGAGCGCTGCACGTCGCTGATCGGCCGCGAGTAGATGACTCCCAGCTCGATCAGGAGCAGGTCGGCCTCCCGCGGGGCGACGGTGGCCTCGTCGAAGTCGATCAGCCAGGGGCGGCCGCTCTCGTCGATGACGACGTTGCCGGGATGCGGGTCGCCGTGGAGGGGCACGCGGGAGGTGGGCGTGCGGGCGCGCTTCAGCCGTCGCTCAGCGCCGGCGAGGGCGTCGAGGCGGGAGCGGTTCCCGCGCCAGAGCGCGGTGAGGCGGGGGCGGAACTCCGGCTGCGCGTCGATCCTCTCGTCGGTCTCGGCGAGGAGGTCGGCGAGCGGACGGCGGACGCGGCGGATTCCCCGCCGCACGGGAGGCGCGAGGGTCGGCGGCTCGGCGTCGTGCACGGAGCGCAGGACCGCGCCGAACCCCTCCCAGTCGAGGGCGTCCTCGCCGGAGTCGACCGCGTCCTCGCCGAGGATCCACGGCGCGACCGAGACCCGCAGCCCCCGGTCCTCCGCCCAGGGGCGCCCGTCGGAGGCGCGGTGCGGCGCCGCGACGCCCGGCACCCCCGCCTCTCCCAGCGACGCCGAGAGCGCGAGTCCGAAGCGCCCGTCGCGGGCCGACGCCTTGACGCTCCACAGCGCCCCGGAGCCGTCGGCCGCGCACCAGACGCGCGCTCCGTGGTCGAGTCCGCCGACGACGGGCTCCAGGTCGACGAGGCCGACGCCGAACTCGCGGCGCACCAGAGCGCGCGCCCAGGCGCCCGCCTCCTCGATCGTGTCCATCCCGCTCATGCTGACGTGCGGGCGCCCCGCGAGCAGGTGCTTGCGCGATCGGTGATCGTAGGCATGGGTGCGGGCTGAGCCGCGTCTCAGGCTCGGGCGGGGAAGAGGGCGAGCCGCTGCTCCGTCCCCTGCTGCCGGACCGTGAGAACGGGAGCCGCGAGCGCGTGACCGTGGTGGTAGCCCGTCACCGACTCGGGGGCGTCCCCAGCGGTGAGGGGTAGGAACGCTATCGGCGAGAGGTCCGCGTCGGCACGGAACAGCGAGAGCGCCCTCGCGGTGACGACGGCCAGCAGCACGGGGTCCGGCTTCGCCGCGCGCAGCGCGGGGAGGTCGACCGCGGCTCCGGCGACCGCGAGCGTCCGCAGCGAGGCCAGCGTCTCCGGAGTGTTCAGCACCGCGGTGACGCCGCCGTCCGGATGCTCGGCCCGCAGCCTCTCGAGGCTCGGCCGTGACCACCGCTCCTCCACGCGCCGCCGGAGCCCGAAGCCGAGCCCCGCGACGATCACCGCGGCCACAGCGAGCACCACGCCCCACCCTCCGTAGAGCTGGTAGGCCCGAGCGCCCGACCACGCCGCCGCGACGACCACCGTCGCCCCGAAGAACGCCTCGCTCCCGAGCGACCGCAGCCGGGTCGACTGCACCTCCTGCGTCACGAGCGCTCCTCCGGGCCGGGCGGACCTCCGGGCGGGATCACGTCAGCGCATGATCCCACCGGCGCCTGCGGGTCGGGCGGGGATCCGTCCCCTCGCGCGAGAGGCCGGCTCAGCGCCCGCGCCGCGCCCGCGGATCGGTGAGGAGTCGGACCGGGGGGAGGTCGGCCAGTTCGGGGGACACGAAGCCGAGCACGTCGGAGTGGTGGTCGGCGGAGGCCCGGCGGAGGAAGGACCAGCACTTGAGCGAGGACGGGCGCCGGTCGAGGGGGAGGGGAGCGGCCTCCACGATGATCACGGTGGCGGAGCGGTGCAGGATCCGCACGGGCACGCGGCCCTCGCGGCCGTCGACGGTCCAGCTGGAGACGCCGCGGATGCGGCCGTCCTCGCGGTCGACCCCGACGGTGAGGACGCTCCGGAAGTCGTCGGACGCGGCGCCCATGCCGATCTGGAAGTCGCCGTCGGCGCCGTCGAGCACGAAGGCGACGTCGAGTCCGCGGCGGTGCCGGACGGTGAAGGTGGCGAGCAGGGGACCGCTCCCGAACCTCGGGGCCTCGTCCCGGGCCTGCCGGACACGCTGCTCCGCGTCGTCCTTGTCCATGGAGCCACTCCTGCCGTTCGGGCGGAGCGGGGCCCGCGCGCCCGTCGAGCCTAAGGGGAGCGGGGCGGCCTGCGGCGGCCTGCCGGTCAGCGGGCGCGCGGCAGAGTCACGCGGAACCGCGCTCCCACCGGTCCCGCCTGCGCCACCAGGTCGCCGCCGAGGGCCCGGGCCAGCCCGCGCGCGATCGGCAGGCCGAGGCCCGAGCCGCCGTCGGCGCGGTTGCGGGCGTCGTCGAGGCGGACGAGGCGGTCGAAGACGCGCTCGCGGTCGGCCTCGGCGATGCCGGGGCCGTCGTCGTCGACGGTGATCGTGACGGAGTCGGCGGCCGCCTCGACGGCGACGTCGATCCGGGAGCGGGCGAAGCGGGCGCCGTTCTCGAGGAGATTGCCGAGCACCTGGGCCAGCCGGTCGGCGTCGGCGCTGACCAGGAGCGGCTCGGCGGGCCGGTGCAGGTCGATCGCGAGGCCCGGGCGGCGCAGCTCCTGGCGCTCGATCGCGGCCTCGGCGACGCCCGCGGGGTCCAGCGGACGCGACTCCAGAGCCAGGCCCTCGTCCAGCCGCGCCATCAGCAGCATGTCCTGGATGAGGCGGCCCGCGCGCAGCGACTCCCGCACGACGTGCACGGAGAGGCGCTCGCGCTCCTGCTCGCCGCCGTCGCCGCGGACGAGCGCGTCGGCGGCGGCCTGGATGCCGGCGACCGGCGTCCGCAGCTCGTGCGCGGCGTCCGAGACGAATGCGCGCATCCGCTGCTCCGCCGCGAGGGCCGTCGCCTCGGCGGCGAGGGCGCTGCGCTCGGCCTGCTCGAGGTCGTCGAGCATCTCGTCGAACGCGGTCGCGGTGCGGCCGAGCTCGGTCCGCGGACGGGAGGGGCGCAGCCGCCGCCCGCGGTCGCCGTGCGCGATGTCGCGGGCCACGTCGGTCATCCGCTCGAGGGGCCGGAGGGTCGCGCGGACCACGACGATCAGCGCGAGGGCGGCCAGCACGAGGAACACGGCCGACGCGGCGAGCAGGATCCCGTTCAGCTGCGCGAGGGTGCTGCCCACCGATCCGGCCTCGCTGGTGAGTTGGAGTCGGGTGCCGTCGCTGAGGGTCGACTCGAGGGTGATCAGCTCGTCGTCGGCGGCGACGCTGCTCGAGACGACGGTGACGGCGGCGGAGGCGGCTCGGGGCGGGACGGCTCCGGAGGAGGAGCTCGTGCCGGGCGGCGACGGCGGCTCTCCGAGCTGGTCGGCGGCTCCCGGGCCCAGTCGCAGCTGCTCCGGGCTCGGCCCGGCCACGACGTCCTCGCCCTCGGGGCTCGTGATCCGCACCGAGACGCCCTGCGCCGAGAGTCGCGAGGCGAGGGCGTCGTCGGCGATCGTGCCGACCAGCGCGGCGGCGGCGGAGGCGCGGTCCTGGAGCCGCTCCTCGATCTGGTCGCGGAGGCGCTCGCCGAGCACCGCCTGCACCGTCGCCGAGAGGGCCAGGAGCAGCACGGCCAGCAGCGCGAGCACGGCCAGGACGGTGCGGAGGCGGAGGGAGCCGGTCCGCAGGGCGCCCGGCTGGGAGCGGCTCACGCCTCCACCCGGTAGCCGAGGCCGCGGACGGTGTGCACGAGGCGGTCGCCGTGCGCCTCCATCTTCTTGCGGAGGGAGCTGAGGTGCACCTCGACGAGGTTCGGGTCGACGTGGTCGTAGCCCCAGACCTGCGTGAGGATCTGGGTCTTGGTGAGGGTGCGGCCGCGGTTCCCGGCGAGGAAGGCGAGGAGGCGGAACTCGGTCGCGGTGAGGTCGAGGGCGACGCCGCCGCGGCGGGCGCGGCCCGACTCCGGGTCGACGACGAGGTCGCCGATCTCGACGACGGACGGGATGCGGCCGCGGCGGCGCAGCACGGCGGTCACGCGCTTGACGAGCTCGGCGAGCACGAACGGCTTCACCACGTAGTCGTCGACGCCCTCGTCGAAGCCGCGGAGGCGGTCGTCGACGGCGTCGCGGGCGGTGAGCATGATCACGGCCGCGTCGCTGCTGCGGCGGATCCGCTCGGCGAGCACGATGCCGCTCGGGCCGGGGAGCATCCAGTCGAGGATCACCAGGTCCGGAGCGAAGGTGCTCAGCTCGCGGGCGAGGTCCTCGCCGGAGACGAGACCGCGGACCGTGAAGCGCTCGCTGCGCAAAGCGGTCTCGACGGAGGAGCGGATGGCGTCGTCGTCCTCGATGAGGAGCACACGGGCGGAGGAGGGCATGTGGTCGAACCTAGGGGCCGCGGATCGGGGCGCACCCGGCGTCTGCTGTGGAGGGTCTGTTCTTAAGTCCGGCTTCAGATTCGCCTTCGAATCTGAAATGGAACCGGCCGCAACCGATCCCGAACGGGGTCGGCACCGGGCCGGAACGAGGAGACACCCATGACCGAGTCGACCACCCCCGCCGAGAAGGGCTCGAGCTTCGGGCCGCGCCGTCCGAAGAAGCGCGCCCTGACCATCGGCATCGCTGTCGGCGCCCTCGGACTCGTCGCGCTCGGCTCGACCGCCGCGTTCGCCGCGACGCCGTCGAGCACGCCGACCTCCAGCGCCACCCCGCTGCACTCCACCTCGACCGACGCGCCCGCCGAGGGCACCGCTCCCACCCCGCCCGGCCCGGGCCGGGCGGGGTGGGAGCGGTGCCCTCGGCGGGCGCGTCGGTCGAGG
>NZ_PSTO01000062.1:0-9242 GCF_002930975.1 Rathayibacter sp. AY1A3
GGGCGGGGGCGGAGCCGGGGGGCGTCGCTCGAGTCATGGCTCGATCTTCGGGCATCCGCGGGGGCTCGTCGTCCACGAGGAGGCCGGCCGAGGACCCGCGCACCCGGTGGCCGTCTCTCCGTCACCGGATCGCCGTGATCGGATCCGCGCAGAACATCACAGAGGATGCACAGCCGTGCGACACTTGCACATCGCCATCGCCATCGTCGCCGCCGGCCGACTTCCGATGGACGATCACGACGAGGACTCATGGCACGCGCACGCATCACCTGGGTGGACACGGCGAAGGGCATCGCGATCATCCTGGTCGCCCTGGCCCACTCCGTGCAGTGGACCACGACGGCCGGGATCGCCCCCGACTCGTGGAACGAGATCAACCTCCTCCTCATCACCTTCCGGATGCCGCTGTTCTTCCTCGCCTCGGGGCTGTTCGCCGGCTCCGTGCTCACCCGGTCGTGGCCGGAGCTCTGGCGTTCGCGGCTGAGCCTGCTGGTCTGGGCCTTCCTGCTCTGGTCCGTGGTGCGGTTCCTCTTCTTCCTGGTGGTGCCCAACCCGGGCGGCACCGACGAGTCCGACCCGCTCGCGCTGCTCCTCCAGCCGGTGATGCCGCACAACGGGCTCTGGTTCCTCTACGCGCTCACGATCTTCTTCGTGGCCGCCAAGCTCGCGCAGGGCCGGATCGACTGGCGGGTGCAGATCGGGATCGCGACCGCGATCGCCGTGGTCTGGTACGCCGTCCGCTCCAGCACCTCCGAGGGCACCGGGAACATCGCCTGGGACGGCATGGCCCGCTACCTGATGTTCTTCCTGCTCGGCCTCTACCTGCGGAACGCGGTGATCGCGTTCGTGGAGCGCCGCGGGATCCTCAGCGGAGTCGGCTTCGGCGTGCTGTTCCTCGTGCTCGCCGGCGTGATCCTCGCCGTCCGCGCCCGCTTCCCGCTGCTGACGATCGGGCTGGTCCTGGTGAGCGTGCTGGCGGTCCTCGCCGGGCTCGTGGTCGCCCGCTTCCTCTCGAACCGGCGCGGCGCGGGCTGGATCACCTTCATCGGCCGCAACACGCTCCCGGTGTACGTGGTGCACGTCCTCTTCGTCTCGCTCGCCACGAGCACCCTGCTGCTCTTCGACGGAGAGCGCTGGCTCGACGTCATCGGGCCGGTCGTGCCGCTCCTGGTCTGCGGGACCGGCGTCGCGGCGGCGCTGGGCTACTGGCGCCTCACCCGCGACCTGCCCGTGCTGAAGTACGGCTTCCAGGCGCCCGCCTGGTTCTCCGGCTCCCGCTCGCGCGTCGACGCCGGCTGACCGCGGGGCGCCCGCCGACGGCGCCTCGGCATCGGCTCCGGGAGTCTCTTCACCGGGCGAGTCCGTCGATGCGTCGCGCGGTGAACGGATTCCCAGAGCCGATCTCGCGGATGTGCGCCTGGGAATCCGCTGAAGGCCCGTGAGAGGAAGTCTCAGCGCTCCGTCGCCCGCCTGATCGCTCGGCGTCGAGAGGCCGGCCGCGGCGGGTCCGACGGAGGCGAGCCCCGCTCGGCAGTCGCCGCGCGGGGGACTCCCTCGACGTCGAGAGGGACTGTCTCGACGTCGAGTGACCGGTCGGCGGGAGCGCTCGGAGGGGCGTCCGGGGCCACCCCGGAAAGGGTGCCGCCAGGAGCTCGCGGATGGCCGCACATCCGCCCCAGTACTGGGATCGGAGGCCGTCGGACCCCTCCCGCCGACCTACTCTCGGAGCTGTGAACGAACTCCTGGATCCGCTCCTGCTGTCGAGATGGCAGTTCGGTCTGACGACGATCTACCACTTCCTGTTCGTGCCGCTCACGATCGGCATGGCGCTCACCGTCGCGATCTTCCAGACCTGCTGGGTGCGCACCGGGAAGGTGCACTACCTGCAGCTGACGAAGTTCTTCGGGAAGCTCTTCCTGATCAACTTCGCGATGGGCGTCGTGACCGGGATCGTCCAGGAGTTCCAGTTCGGGATGAACTGGAGCGACTACTCCCGCTTCGTCGGCGACGTCTTCGGGGCCCCGCTGGCGTTCGAGGGCCTGCTCGCCTTCTTCCTCGAGGCCACCTTCATCGGCCTCTGGATCTTCGGCTGGGACAAGCTGCCCGAGAAGCTGCACCTGGCCACCATCTGGCTGACCACGCTGGGCACCACGCTCTCGGCCTACTTCATCATCGCCGCGAACGCGTTCATGCAGAACCCGGTCGGCTTCCGCATCAACGAGACCAAGGGCCGCGCGGAGCTCACCGACATCTGGGCACTCCTGACCAACAAGGTCGCTCTCGCCGCGTTCCCGCACACGATCTTCGCCTGCTTCATGGTCTCGGCCGCCGTCATCATCAGCGTCGCGGCCTACCACCTCTCGCGGAACCAGCACCTCGAGACCATGCGCCCGGCGCTGACGTTCGGCGCCTGGATGATGCTCGTCAGCGGCGGCCTGACCCTGTTCACCGGCGACTCGCTCGGCCTCGCGATGGTCGACACGCAGCCGATGAAGATGGCGGCCGCGGAGGCGCTCTACAGGACCTCCACGGGCGTCGACGCCTCCTTCTCCGTCTTCACCTGGGGCACGCCGGACGGCTCGAGCGAGCTGTTCTCGATCCGCATCCCCTACCTTCTCTCCTTCCTCTCGACGCACACCTTCACCGGCACGGTCGAGGGCATCAACGACCTCCAGGCGCAGTACACCCAGGTCTACGGACCCGGCGACTACACGCCGATCATCTGGGTCACCTACTGGTCGTTCCGCTGGATGATGGCGCTCGGCGTCCTGGCCATCGGCGTGGCCGCGGCCGGCCTCTGGTTCACCCGGAAGGGCCGCGAGCCGAAGCAGTGGATGTGGAAGGTCGCGATCTGGGCCGCCCCGCTGCCGCTGATGGCGATGATCGTGGGCTGGGTCTTCACCGAGATGGGCCGCCAGCCGTGGCTCGTTTTCGGGCTGCTGAAGACCGCCGACGGAGTCTCGCCCGGAGTGAGCGGCCTCGAGGTCCTGATCTCGCTGCTCGCCTTCACCGCGATCTACGGCACGCTCGCCGTGGTCGAGTTCCGCCTGATCAAGCGGGCCGCGCAGGCCGGCCCCGACGACGCTCCCGAGGTCGACGAGGAGAGCGGTCGCCCGCAGCTCGTCGGCACCGTCTACTAGGAGGCACCCCTCATGGATCTCGCCGTTCTCTGGTTCTGGATCGTCGCCTTCTTCTTCATCGGCTACTTCGTCCTCGACGGGTTCGACTTCGGCGTCGGCATGTCGCTCCCGTTCCTCGGGCGCGACGACACCGACCGCCGCGTGCTGATCAACACGATCGGCCCGGTGTGGGACCTCAACGAGACGTGGGTGATCGTCGCCGGCGCCGCCTTGTTCGCCGCGTTCCCGGAGTGGTACGCCACGCTCTTCAGCGGGTTCTACCTGCCGCTTCTGCTCATCCTGCTCGCGCTGATCGCCCGCGGCGTCTCGTTCGAGTACCGTCACCAGCGTCCGGAGGCGCAGTGGAAGCGGCGCTTCGACACGATGATCGTCGTCGGCTCCGCGGTGCCCGCCTTCCTCTGGGGCGTGGCCTTCGCGAACATCGTGCAGGGCGTCCCGATGGACGCCGACCACAACTTCACCGGCACCGTCCTGGACCTGCTGAACCCCTACGCGCTCCTGGGCGGAGCGACGACCCTCCTGCTCTTCTTCACGCACGGAGTCGTCTTCGTCGCCCTGAAGACGGAGGGGGGGATCCGCGAGCGTGCGCGCCGCCTGGCGACCCGCGCGGGGCTGCTCACCGTGGTCGTCGCCGCGGTCTTCCTGGCCTGGACCAACCTCGGCCAGGGGAGCACCGCCTCCTGGGCGCTCTCGGCGGGCGCGGCCGCGACCCTCGTCGGCGGCTGGCTCGCCATCACGCGGGGCCGGGAGGGACGCGCCTTCGCGCTGCTGGCCGGCACCATCGCGCTCGCCGTGCTCGCCCTCTTCGCGACGCTGTTCCCCGCGGTGATGCCGGCCTCGAACGTCCCCGCCTACGGGCTGACGATCGACAACGCCTCCAGCACGCCCTATACGCTGACGGTCATGAGTTGGACCGCCCTGGTGTTCGTGCCGCTCATCGTCGGCTACCAGGCCTGGACCTACTGGATCTTCCGCAAGCGCATCAGCCGCGCGCACATCCCGGTCGACGCCCACTGACGTGAAGCCCCTCGATCCGCGCCTGCTCCGCTACGCCCGGGCGGCCCGCGTGTTCCTCCTGCTCGGCGGGGTGCTCGCGCTGGCGAGGACCCTGGCGATCGTCGCCTTCGCGTGGCTCGTGGCGCAGCTGGTGGCCGGTGCGGTCGACGGGAGGAGCGCCGACGATCTCGCGCCGCTGCTGGCCGCCCTGCTCGCGGTCGTCGCGGCGCGGGCGGCTCTCGCCTGGGCGACCGAGGTGAACGCTGTGCGCGGAGGAGCAGGAGCGAAGGCGCAGCTGCGGCAGGCGGTCCTCGCCGCACTGGTCGAGCTCGGCCCGGCGGGCCGCTCCGAAGGGGGCTCGGGCGGGGTCGTCGCGCTGCTGGGCGGCGGACTGGACTCCCTCGACGGCTACTTCGCCCGCTACCTCCCGCAGCTGATCGCCACCGCGGTGGCGACGCCGCTCCTGACACTCGTGGTCTTCCTCGCCGATCCGCTCAGCGCGGTGTTCCTGGTGGTGACCCTGCCGCTCATCCCGGTGTTCATGGTGCTGATCGGCTGGGCGACCCAGGCCGTGCAGGCGCGGCAGTGGGAGCGGCTGCAGGCGCTCGCGTCCGGCTTCGTCGACACCGTCGGCGGCCTCGCGACACTCAAGATCTTCGGGCGGGCCGAGCGGCAGGCGACGCGGATCCGCGCGCTGACCGAGGACTACCGCGTGCACACGATGAAGGTGCTGCGGGTGACCTTCGTCAGCGGCTTCGTGCTGGAGCTCGCCGGCTCGCTCTCGGTCGCGCTGGTCGCCGTCTCGATCGGGCTGCGGCTCGTCGACGGCTCGCTGGGGCTGGCCGTCGGGCTGTTCGTCCTGGTGCTGGCGCCGGACGTGTTCCTGCCGGTGCGCCAGGTCGGTGCCGAGTTCCATGCGGCGGCGGACGGGGTGCAGGCGGCGGACCGCGCCTTCGCCGTCCTCGAGCGCGCGGCGGCCCTGCCCGCTCGCGGGAAGGCCCCGGCGGCGACGGGGGCGCTCGAGCTGCGGGGTCTCGCGGTCGACGACGGACGCGGGCGGACGCTCGCTCCTGTCGACGCGGTGCTCCCCGTCGGGTCGATCACCGTGGTGACCGGGCCCAGCGGGTCGGGGAAGTCGACGCTGCTCGCCGCGCTCGCGGGCTTCGTGCCCTTCTCGGGCACGCTGCTGCTCGGCGGGTCGCCGGTCGCGGATCTGCGGTCGACGCTCGCCTGGGCGGGCCAGCGGCCCGACCTGCTCCCGGGGAGCGTCGCCTCCGCCGTCGGGCTCGGAGCACTCTCGCCGGACCCCGAGCGCGTGCGGCGGGCCCTGGCGATCGCCGCCGTCGACGTGGACCCCGAGCGCCGGCTCGACGCCGAGGGGACGGGCCTCTCGGGCGGGCAGAGCGCCCGCGTCGCCGTCGCCCGCGCCGTGCACCGCCTGCTCGAGCGCGGGTGCGCGGTGCTGGCCCTGGACGAGCCGACCGCCGCCCTCGACGAGGAGTCCGAGCGGGCGCTGCTCGCCGGACTCCGGACGCTGGCGGAGAGCGGGACGATCGTCGTCGTCGCCAGCCACCGGCCCGCGACGGTCGCGGCGGCCGACGCCGTGATCGCCCTGGCGCCGGCGGGGGCGGTCGCGAGGTGAACCGCTCCGACGTCCTCCGCGCCGCGATGCCCGGGCCGCGCCGCTTCCTGCCGGGGCTGTCCTTCGGTCTGCTCTCCTCCTCGGCCGTCGTGGCGCTGCTGGCCTGCTCGGCCTGGCTGATCGTCCGCGCGGCCGAGCAGCCGCCGATCCTGTTCCTGTCCATGGCCGTCGTGGGCGTGCGGGCGTTCGCGCTGGCGCGGGCCTTCTTCCGCTACCTCGAGCGGCTGACCGGCCACGACGCCGCCTTCCGCGCGCTCGCGGAGCTCCGGGCGGGCGTCTACGAGCGCCTGGTGCCGGTCGCGCCGGACGGGCTGGGCCGCGTGCGCCGCGGCGACCTGGTCGCCCGGGTGGTGTCGGACGTCGACGCCCAGCAGGACGTGCCGCTGCGCGTCGTGCAGCCGCTGGTCGTCGCGGCGCTGGTCGCTGCGGTCTCCGTGGTCGGCGTCTGGCTGCTGCTGCCGGCGATGGGCGCCGTGCTGCTGGCGCTGCTCGTCCTCGCCTTCGCCGGCGGGGCTCTGGGCGCCGGCCGACTCTCCGCGCAGGCGGACCGCGAGCTGGCGCCGCTGCGCGGGGAGCTCGCCGAGCGCCTCAACCTGCTGGTCACCCGCCTCGACGTGCTCATCGCCTTCGATGCGGCGGGTGACGCTCTGGCGGACGTGGCACGCGCGGAGGAGTCGCTCGCCCGAGCGGCGCGTCGGCGGGCGGCCTCCGCCGGACTGGCCGCGGCCGTCCTCGCCCTCTGCTCGGGTGGAGCGGTCTGGGCGGGCCTCGCGCTCGGGATCCCGGCGATCGGCGACCTCGGCGGTCCGGCGCTGGGAGTCGTCGCGCTCGTGCCGCTCGCGGTGTTCGAGGTCGCCGCCGCCGCGCCGCTCGCCGTGCAGGCGGCGCGCACCGCGCTCTCGAGCGCTCAGCGCCTGGCCGATCTGGACGCCGAGGCGGCGTCGCCGGCGCTCGCGACCGACGCGGACGTGGACCCGGACGCCCCGGCTCCCCGGGGCGCCGGCATCGTCCTGCGCGACCTGTCGGTGAGCTGGCCCGGCGCGCACACGCCCGCGCTGCGGGGCGTCTCGCTCGACCTGCCGGAGGGTGCGCGCGTCCTCGTCACCGGCGGCAGCGGCTCCGGGAAGACGACGCTCGCGCACGCTCTGGTGCGCTTCCTCGACCACTCCGGCAGCTACCTCCTGGGCGGGGTCGAGGCGCGGACGCTGCCGCAGGCGGAGGTGCGGAAGCGGGTCGGACTCGTGGAGCAGCAGCCGTACCTCTTCGACGACACGATCCGGCAGAACCTCCTCTTCGCGCGGCCCGAGGCCGATGGCGCCGTGCTCGAGGCGGTGCTCGAGCGGGTCGGGCTCGGGCCCTGGGTCGCTGCACGCGGCGGGCTCGACGCGCGGGTGGGGGAGCGGGGCTCGCTCGTCTCGGGCGGCCAGGCTCAGCGGATCGCCCTCGCACGCGCACTCCTGGCCGACTTCCGCGTCCTGGTGCTGGACGAGCCGACGGCGTCGGTGGACGCTCCCGCGGCCGACGCTCTGCTCGGGGATCTGCTCCGCGCCGCCGAGGGGCGGACGGTGGTCCTGATCGCGCACCGGGTCGATCCGGGCCTGGAGTTCGACACGCGGATCCGGGTGGCGGACGGCACGGCGGCTCAGGAGTACCGGGCCACCTGAGCAGGCGTCCGGCTCCGCGGGGCGGTCGGTCCGAGCGGCCGTTCAGCCGTGCTCCGTCGGGACCGAGGCCCGCGCCAGGGAGGCCGCGCGCGCCAGGCGCCCGCCCTCCGCCTCCCAGCGGTCGAGGACCGCGTCCGCCCGGGTCCGCGCCGCACCAAGCAGCCCGGCCAGGAGCGGAGCGACGACGTCGCGGGCCAGCGGGTCGCTCAGCTCGTCCACGCGGGAGTCGCGGACGAAGCCCTCGAGCCGGGTGAGGTCGGAGCCGCGCAGCCACTCGGCTCGGGACTGCAGCAGCACGACGGCCGCCAGCCGCGGCTCGAACACCGCCGGGTCCCACAGCTCGGAGGAGAGGGCGGTCACGTCGTCGTGCTCGAGCGAGCGGAACTTCCTCAGCGCGTCGCGGACGGTGCCGCGGACCGCCCCGACCGAGGCGCCCGTCGAGTCGAGCCCTGCTCCCAGGCGCTCGCGCACGTCCTGCGCGCGCCAGACGTCGCCCTCGTACTCCAGGGCCGAGCGGATGAAGTCGCCGGGATCGCTCACCCCTCCATCATGCGTCGCGCGTCAGCCCCGGCTGGCCCAGACGGCCCGTCCGATGCCGTCGTACTCGACGAGGCGGCCGTCGTCCTGCAGCACGAGGCGGTAGGGCGCGACGACGCCGGTCTGGCCGATACCGAAGGAGATCCTCGGGAACCGCAGCCAGAGGATCCGGGAGTCGGCCACGTCGAGCCGGCCCTCGGAGCTCATCGAGAAGGCGGCACCGGAGGCGGAGGAGGTGTTCGTCGCCCAGTCCGCGCCGTTCGGCCCGTAGACGACGAAGTTGCCGTCGCGCTGCATCTCGGCCCGCCACTGCCCGCTCGCCGAGGTCAGCCGCGTGCCCGCGACGACGAGGCCGCTCGGGGAGAGCGAGTCGCGCACGACGAGCGCGGCACTGCTCCAGAGGACGCCGGAGTCGTCCGCGATCCGGAGATCGCCCTCGCGGAGAACCATCGTGGCGCCCGGCTCGCCGGACGTGTCCGAGGCCCACACGGGCGCGCCGTCCGCGGTGTAGACCACGGCGTTCCCGTCGTCCTGCATCCGGAGGACGTTGCCCCGGCCGCGGGTGCCGCTCGCCCAGAGAGCCCCGCCCTGCCCGTAGACGACGAGGTTGCCGTCCGCCTGCATCACCGCCGTGGTGCCTCCCTGGGTGGCGAGCCGGTTCCCCGCGTAGAGGGTGCTGCCGCGGCGGAGGGTGTCGGTGCGCGGCTCGTCGATCCGGCCGCCTATGCTGCTGGCCCAGGCGGCCGAGCCGCTGCGGCGGTAGATCACGAGATTGCCGTCGTCCTGCATCCGCAGCTCGCCGCCCGGGTCGGCCACCGTGCCGCTCGCCCAGACCGGGCGCCCGTCCGCGGCGTACACGACGAGGTTGCCGTCGTCCTGCATCCGCAGGCTGTCGCCGCGCCCCTGCGTGCCCGAGGCCCAGGTGGGACGGCCGCCGGCGGCGTAGACCACGGCGTTGCCGTCGGTCTGCATCACGAGGGAGGAGGCGCCGTCGGGGGACACCAGCCGCTCGCCGCGCGCGAGCTGCTCGCCGGCACGGAGGACCGCGGCGGAGGCGACGGCGGAGGACGCCGAGGGCGGGGCCTCGATCGCGGAGGCGGGCAGCGAGCCCAGCAGGAGCGCGCCCGTGGCGGCGAGCGCCGCGAGGGAGTGGTGTCCACGACTATCGGGCTGCTCGCGGTCGCCGTCCCGCTGCTGATCGCGCTGGTGGCGGTGGTGTGCGCCGGCGTCGTCGGCCGGGCGCTGCGCCCCGTGGAGCGGATG